>CAYZFW010000458.1:0-2822 GCA_964477615.1 uncultured Phycisphaeraceae bacterium
CCGACGGCTCCGTCGTCGTCGGCGTCTGGGGCAACGGCTTCGAAAACGAAGCCTTCCGATGGACCGCCTCGGGCGGCTACCAGATGCTCGGCGACCTCCCCGGCGGGATCCTCGACAGTGTCGCCACCGCCACCAACGCCGACGGCTCCGTCATCGTCGGCACCGGCAACCCCGGCGACGAGCTCCCCGACGAGCCCTTCTACTGGACCAGCGCCACCGGCCTCCGCCCCTTCCGCGACGTTCTCACCGACAACAACATCGACTTTTCCCAGTGGCAGCGCTTCGTCGAACTCCGCGACCTCAGCGACGACGGCACGATCATCGTCGGCAACGGCATCCTCAACGACGGCTCCCCCGCGGGCTTCAGAGTCGTCCTGCCCACCCCCTCAGCCGCCACGGCGATGGGCTGGGCACTGGCGATGACGATGCGCCGTCAGAGGCGCATGGGGTGAGAGGGACGCCGGGGGGACTGGGGCGGCAACGGGTCGCAACGGTCTCGCGCCGGTCCAGAGTCCGGGTGGCACCGGTCTCGGACCGGTGCTGGGGAGGATCGACTCCGAGGCCAAGGATGTTCGCGCCCGCCGACACGGGTCAGAGACCCGTGCCACCAAGAGTGACAATCCACTCATCGCCTAGAATCATCCATGAAGTTGACAGTCGAGATCGACCGTGAGAACGACGGACGCTGGATCGCCGAGGTGCCGGAGTTGCCGGGAACTCTCGCGTACGGTTCGACGCGCGAACGTGCTGTGGCGAACGCCGAGGCGTTGGCGCTGCGGGTGCTTGCAGAGCGGATTGAGAATGGCGAGGCCATTCCGCAGATTCCAATCCTCTTTTCTGATGCGGCGTGAGCGTCTGGCCCTCCAAATCCGCTTCCCGAGTTCTGGCCGCGCTGCTGCGGATCGGCTGGGTCGTCAAACGTCAAAGCGGATCGCATCGCACACTCTCACGCGCCGGCTGGCCCGACTTCGTCTTTGCATTCCACGACCGTGACGAAATCGGCCCGGCGATGATGGCACGCATTGCCAAACGCACGGGGCTGACGCGCGAAGACCTGTGAGAAGGCCGAACGTCCACGCCAACGTGCCACGATTTTCCGCCTCGGAAAGTCGTGCTCTTGATTGCGGCCTGCATGCACCAGAACACGACTTTGCTCGGAAGCAAAGTCGTGGCACCCGGCACCCGGCACCCGGCACCCGGCCTTCTGATTATCCCAGTTTGCGCAGGGTCGAACCGTTGATGCCGCATGTGACATCGTGAGCGATGTCCGTGTCTGCGATCACGCGGGCCAACACCAAAGTCGCAGCAGCCTGCTTGTCCTCGGTGAGTTTCAGATACTCGTGGAACAGCTCATCGATCTTCTTGTCGTTAGCTTCCAGATTTCGCATTTAACCATCCTCCTGTATCACGCGATGACGATTGTACCCGGCAGATCCGGCGTATTTCCGAAGAAGAATCGAACATTTGGCCATTCAAAATCTCAGATGCATGACTTTGCTACTGCCAAGTGCCTCGGCCCTAGTCCGCACATTCCTCGCACAATACTCCACTGGCGAATCCGCCCATTTTTGTCAAATGCCGGAAGCGTCGAGACCGCTTGACTGATACAGATTCAAGGATAATCAATGGTGTTTTCGTGGGAAAGGCAGCCCACGCCTGAACGCGGGGATAGCGAGGAGCACCGCAAAGCCCAGTCCTACCACAATCGCAGAAATGAGACGGGGTCCCACGATCCGCTCGCCTGTGTGGTCTAGATTTGCTTGCCACACGCCAAGACCAAGGCACAAAAGCAGCAACGAGATGGTCCCACGCCAGTGGGCGGGCGGCCATGGGAGCAACCACGCACACAGGACGCCCACGGCTACTGCCGCATATCCCGCCAAAAGCAACCCGAGGAACAGCCACCGAAAATCCGGGGGAGGGTTGCCGAGTATCTTTGCCACGCCGAATATTCCAGCAGCGACTACCGCCCCTGCTAACGCCACTAGTAGCCACGCCTTCTTGTTCATGTTCGCCCCATTCTTCAACCGCTAACCGCCACGCTGACGGCAGGGCCAGTCGAGTTCTGGAAACGCAAGCCAAAAGACATTGATCGTTCCTGCTCAGATTGAGCGTCAAAATCATGGCCAAACAAGTTTGGCCATGCCACCCAAATAACCGCCGCTTCACTTCCCGTTCGAGAACAACTCCCCAACCTTCCCCCAGTTCACCACGTTCCACCAAGCCGTTACATAGTCCGGGCGGCGGTTCTGGTAGTTCAGGTAGTACGCGTGTTCCCACACGTCGAGACCGAGGATCGGCGTCCCGCCACACCCCGCGGCGTCGCCGATCGCGTCCTTCATCAGCGGGTTGTCCTGGTTCGCCGTGTGGCAGATTTCCAGCTTGCCACCCTTGTGCACGCAGAGCCACACCCAGCCGGAGCCGAACCGCGCCACCGCCGCGGCGGCCCACTTTTCCTTCAAGCCTCCCGGCCCATCGAACGAACCGAACGACGCGTTGATCGCCGCCAGCAGATCGCCCGTCGGCGCGCCGCCTTTGCCGGCCGTTCCGGGGGGGGCCATCGTGTTCCAGAACAGCGTGTGGTTGAAGTGCCCACCGGCGTTGTTGCGCACAGGGCCGTGCTTGTCGGCGGGGAGTTCCTTGAACCGCCGGCACACCTCCTCGACGCTCGCACTCGCCAGGCTCGTGCCCTCCAGGGCCTTGTTCGCGTTGGTCACATAGGCCTGATGGTGCTTGGTGCGGTGGATGTCCATCGTCTTGGCATCGATGACGGGCTCCAGGGCGTTGTCGGCGTAGGGCAGGGCGGGCAGCTCAAAGGGCAT
>CAYZFW010000459.1:0-2816 GCA_964477615.1 uncultured Phycisphaeraceae bacterium
TCCGCATCAACACCGACTTCCTCGACACCGAGGTCGACCTCGCCTACAACCGCACCGCCACCGGCGGCTCCGCGGCCAAGCTCGGCTCGCTCACCGCGTTCCAGATCACCGGCGGCGGCGCCGACTTCCAGCTCGCCGGCAAGGTCGATATCGCTGGCAAGGTTTCGATCGGCATCAAGGACACCTCCGTCCGCAGCCTGGGCCGCTACAACGACGGCACCAACAACTACTTCCTCTCCGACCTCGGCTCCGGCCGTGGCCTCAACATCGTCGACGGCGACATCAGCAAGGCCCAGCGCGCCATCGACAACGCCATCAAGGACGTCTCCTCCACCCGCGGACGCCTCGGTGCCTTCCAGCAGAACACCGTCGGCGCCACGATCCGCAGCCTGAACGTCTCGCTCGAGAACACCACCGCCGCCGAGAGCGTCATCCGTGACGTGGACTTCGCGACGGAGACCGCGAGCCTGACCCGCGCTCAGATCCTCACCTCGTCGGCCCAGCAGATTCTGAGCCTGTCGAACCAGCAGCCCCAGTCGGCGCTGCAGCTTCTCGGCTAAGGTCGCCCCCGGAAGCGAGCAAACGGACCCACTGGGTAAAACCCAGCGGGAGTGAGGCCCGATAAGAACCACCCGCCCCGGCTCCGAAAGCCGGGGCGGTTTTCTTTTTGCCGCGTAAAGCGGGTTATCGGAACCGGGTATTCGGACCACGCAGCAGGGATCGATACCAGTTGCCGCCGGAAGGCGACTCCGCAGCGGGTACAGGCCCGCGACGGATCGCGCCCACGGCATCTGGAACTCCCACCATGAGTCGCATCAACACCAACGTCCCCTCGCTGCTCGGCAACCGCGTCCTGAACGCGAACAAGGACTCGCTGAACCAGGCCCTCGAACGCCTCAGCACCGGCCTGCGGATCAACCGGGGCAAGGACGACCCCGCTGGCCTCATCGCAAGCCAGAATCTCCGCGCTGAGAAGTCGTCGCTGAACGCGGCGATCTCGAACGCCGAGCGGGCCGACCAGGTCGTGAACATCGCCGAGGGCGGCCTCGAAGAGGTCGCCAGCTTGCTCAACGAGGTGCAGGGCCTCATCACCCAGACGGCCAACACCGCCGGCCTCAGCAAGGAAGAGCGCACGGCGAACCAGCTCCAGATCGACTCGATCCTGCAAACCATCGACCGTATCGCCGCGGCCACCTCGTTCCAGGGGCTGAAGCTGCTGAACGGGAACTTTGACTACAACACGACGGCGGTGTCCGCCGCGGTTGTCGGGTCGTTCCGCGTGAACGGTGCGAAGCTCGGTGCGGGCGAGACGCGCCAGGTCGACGTGCTGGTCACCAAGTCCGCTCAGGTCGGCGGGTTCTTCCTGTCATTCGGCGGAAGCGCCCTCGATCTTTCCTCGGCGACCGCCTCCTTCGTCATCGAAGTTGGCGGTGCCAAGGGTGCCCGGGAGCTCTCGTTCTCCTCAGGCACCTCCCTGAACGCCATCCGAGACGCCATCAACTCGTTCACCCAAGTCACCGGCGTTCGCGCCCGGGTTTCCGGCACCACCGGCATCCGCGTCGAAAGCGACGCCTACGGATCGTCCGAGTTCGTTTCTGTCAAGATCGCCAATACGGGCGGGCTGGCCACCGCGGGTGCCGCCATCTACAACCTCCTCGGCAGCGACGCCGACGCCGTCAATGCCGCGTCCTCGACCACCTACGCCGCGGCGATCAACCGCGTCACCGACTTCGGACAGGACATTTCCGCCACCGTCAACGGCATCCGCGCCACCACCCGTGGCACCGTCGCCCGTATCTCGACCGACTTCCTCGATGTGCAGGTAGACCTCGCCTACAACCGGACCTCCACCGGAGGCTCGGCCGCGAAGCTCGGCGCCGTGAACGCCTTCACCATCACCGGCGGTGGTGCCGATTTTCAGATGGCCTCGAAAGTCGACATCGGAGGACGCGTCTCGCTGGGTGTCCAGACGGTCGCCGTCCGGGACGTGGGCCGCACCGTCGTCACGGGTGCCTCGGGAACAAGCACGTACTTCCTGAAGGATGTGGGCACTGGGCGCGGGCTGAACATCGTCGACGGCGATCTCGACGCGGCGCAGCGCGTGGTGGAGTCCGCCGTCCGCGACATTTCGAGCATGCGTGGCCGACTCGGTGCGTTCCAGAAGAACACCATCGGCGCGACGATCCGCAGCCTGGGCATCAGCCTCGAGAACACCACGGCCGCCGAGAGCACCATCCGCGATACCGACTTTGCCGACGAAACCGCTCAACTGACCCGCGCTCAGATTCTCGTCAACAGCAGCACGCAGATCCTCGGCATCGCCAACCAGCAGCCGCAGTCGGCGCTGCAGCTGCTCGGATAAGGAACGCATGAGGGATGAGGCAAGAGGAAAGAGTGGAATGACGCCTCGTTTCATCCCGGCCGCACGCGTAAGTGAGCGGCCAACCGCAAGCTCACCTCAGTGAAGCTCCAAAGACACGACCCGCGTCCCCGCGCGGCGAAACCCCAGACCTGTGCCGCCGGCTTCTTGGGTCATCCGGAAGCCGGTGTGCTTTTTGGAATGGGTAGATCAGCTTGCGGAACGTGAGAGGCTCGCAGGGCGGGGGTGATGTTGGCTGCTGGCGTGTGACTCTGGGCCGGATAACGCACAACGTGTGACTCGCGTTCCGATGGGGGAATCGCAAGTGTTTCCTTCTCCGCGATACTCCCTTCCCCTCCTTTGCGAGGCGCACGCAACAGCCGCGGCGGAGTACTTGATGACTCCGCGCGCCAAGGCCGAGACCCCTTGGTGGGTTCGGGACGCCGCTTCAGGGAAG
>CAYZFW010000460.1:0-2814 GCA_964477615.1 uncultured Phycisphaeraceae bacterium
CGGGCATGGCCGCGGTGGTGAAGGCGTCGGACGCGGAGAAGCGGGCCGATGGCACCGTGGCGCTGACGCGCCCCTCGGCGCTCTCGGCGCTCGATATGGCCGATCCTTCGATCGAGGCGTGCTACAAGGCGGTGCTGGATGAGAAGCTGCCAGCGGGCACGCCGCTGCGGTACCTCGGCGATGTGATGGACCGTTCGGGGAAGGTTGATGGCTACCGGGTGGAGGCTCCCTCGGCGGCGCGGGGCTGGGTGGCGGCATCGGAGATCAAGAAACTCACCGACGCAGAGGCGGCGAAACTCGGCGGCGCGCCGGTGGCGGTGAACCAGGGTGCCGTGCCGAAGCCGGTGACGACGCCCGCGTCGGCACCGGTGCAGCCCGCACCCACCGCAGCACCGACCACGGCTCCCGCGAGCGGCACGGCGAGCCCGCAGCCGATCCCAACGCCCACGACGAGCCCCACGGGCACGCCGCCTGTGCCCACGCAGGGCGACCCTGCGTCCGGCGGCGGGGCGGGTGGAGTAACGCCCACGATCACGACGGGCGAGCCCCAGCCGGTGACCACGGGGCAGCCCGAGGCCGCGCCCGTTGAGCCTGAAGTGGTCGAGCCGCCCAAGCCGCGCGAGCCGACCCCCGAAGAAATCCGCGCCCGCGAGATCGCGGCGAAGTTGAAGGCCCGTGCGGCGAAACTCGCGGGGCTGGACGATGCCTACCGCGTGGTCACGGCCCAGCCCGTTGAGACGGCGGAGATCGAGCCCCTCATCAGCGAATACGAGAACTTCAAGAGCGAGATCATCTCCGACCCCTCGGCGGCGCGCCAGGTGGTCTACATCAACAACAAGGTGGAACTGCTCCGCCTCCGCACCGGCCTGCAGGACAAGTACCGGCGCATGGCCGAGCTGAAGTCCCGCGCCGACCAGACGATGGCCAACATCAACAGCGGCATCCAGCAGATCCAGAGCAGCCGCATGTACCTCGTCGTGGGGCGTCTCACGACCAGCGCGATGTACGACGGCACGCGCCTGCCGCTGCTGTACCGAGTGCAGAGCGTCGACACGAACGCATCCCGGACACTGGCGTACCTGACGCCCGAGGCGAACCAGCAGCTCGAGATGAAGCTCGGGATGATCGTGGGCGTGAAGGGCGACGGGCCGTATGACCCCAGCGCCAAGGTGAACGTGCTGGTGCCGACGCAGGTGGACATCCTGCGGAACGCGGACGGGACGCCGATGAACGTGCCGGCCCCCGCCGCGGGGGGCCAGCCGCAGTAAGCCGGAGGCTCGGGGGGGCCTTTGTTGCATATCGATCGCGCCCGCCAGTCCGGTGGGCGTTTTCATTCAGGTGTTCGCTCTTGTTCAGGCGACCCCGCACGAATCCTCGCCGAACACCCGGCAGCCGAAGGCCCCTGCAAGGGGCCAACGGTCGTTGCCAGAGGCGCGGCGAGTCTTCGAGCAAGCCTCTGGTCAACGCTTGTGAACCAGCTTCGCCCATGAAATGAGCGAACGAACACCACGCCGTGCGGTATCGTCCGCAACCAACACCCAAACTCCCCCAATACCCACAAGCACAACCCCCAACTCCAACCTGAACCCCAAGTCCCAACACTCAAGACCCAAGACACTTCATGCCCTCCGACCTCGCCATCGACCTCCGCGCCGTCTCCAAGACCTACGCCGGCCCCTTCGGCTTCGGCAAAAAGGTCCACGCCCTGCGGGGCATCGACATGCGGGTTGGGCGTGGCGAGGTGTTCGGCCTGCTTGGGCCCAACGGGGCGGGCAAGTCCACGCTGGTCAAGATCCTCATGACGGTGATCCGCGCCTCGTCGTGCAGCGGGCACATGCTCGGGGTTTCGGTGGGGACCAAGGCGGCCCTGCGGAAAGTCGGGTACTTGCCCGAGCATCACAAGTTCCCCGATTACCTCACCGGGGCGCAGGTGCTGGACTATTTCGCGGCCCTGTCCGACGTGCCTCGACCCGAGCGCAGGAAGCGAGCGGGGGAACTGCTCGACCTCGTGGGAATTGCCCGCTGGAAGGACCACAGGGTCAAGGGCTACAGCAAGGGCATGCGCCAGCGTCTCGGCATCGCCAACGCGCTGATGAACGACCCCGACCTGGTCCTGCTCGACGAGCCGACCGACGGCGTCGACCCCGTGGGGCGGCGCGACATCCGAAACATGATGACGGAACTGAAGCGGCGCGGGAAGACCGTCTTCATCAACAGCCACCTGCTGAGCGAACTCGAGATGGTGTGCGACCGCGTGGCGATCCTCGTGCAGGGCACGGTTTCGAGCCAGGGCACGATCGCGGAACTCACCGAGTCGCAGCAGCGGTACGAGATCGAGGTGAGCGAGAGCGAGGCGGCGAAGGGGGCACTGGCGCGTCTGGCGACAGGGACGGAAGCGGGGCCGGGCGTGCGCATGGAAGGATCGACCATCCGTATCGATTCCGCCGACCCGGATCACGCCCAGCCGGTGATCGATGCGCTGCGGAACGGCGGGGTCCGGATCATCGCGGTGCGGCCCATCCGACCGTCTTTGGAAGACCTGTTTATGCAGGCGGTGACGGACCCGAACTCGGGCGAGGTGCTCAAGCCCGGTGCGGCGGAAGGGCCCGGGGGTCGCGCGACAGCAGGCTCTGCGGCGGCGAATGGGGGTGCGCGATGAGGCAGACGTGGGCGATGTTCGTCGATGCGTACCGCGAACTGAACGCGAAGAAACTCTTCTGGATCACCATGGCGCTCTCCGCTCTGGTGGTCGCGGCGTTCGCGTGCGTGGGCACGACGCCCAAGGGCATCAAGGTGCTGGCATGGGAGTTCGAC
>CAYZFW010000461.1:0-2795 GCA_964477615.1 uncultured Phycisphaeraceae bacterium
CTGGGCTTTCGAGGTTGAAACAATCAGACTGCTCCGGGCCGGGTCAGATCAAAGATCAGGCGCGGCGGCGGCGGAGGGCGGCGACGCCCGCCAGGCCCAGCAGCGCGGTGGCGCCGGGGGTGGGGACGGCCGAGAAGGAGAGGTTGTCGATGGCGAGACCGGCGTCGTTGCCGATGTCGTTGAAGTCCGTCCAGCGGATGTAGATGCGCTGACCCACGCCGACGTTGAGGCCGGAGATGGTGAGGGCGTAGTTGCGGATGGAGATGTTGGGGACGAGCGAGCCGTTCGCGGCCACGGCGTTGTCGCCGATGACGTCACCCGCGACGTTGCCGGTGAGGGTGGCGTTGGTGAGGAAGTCCGAGTCGGTCGCGGTGGCGGAGGTGCCCCAGGCGAAGGTCAGGAAGTTCTGGCTGGTGGTGGACGAGCGGTACTGCTCGCTCTGGAACGAGAGGGAGAACTCGGTGATGGCGGCGCCCGAGTTGTTGACGATGGCCACACCGAAGGCGGGGGTGTTGGAGCCGGAGGCGAGCGAGCCGAGCGCGCGGTCGGGGTTGGCCGACGAGAGGCCGTAGTTGTAGATGCCGCCCGAGTTGCCCGCGCCGGTGTCGGTGGTGTAGGGCATGGCGGAGGCGCCGGTGCCGGCGGTCTTGACGCCGGACCAGACGAGGCCGGGGATGGTGGCCTGGAGGCCGACGGTCGACGAGAACGGGGTCGCGGCGTTGAGCAGGCCGTCGAAGTTCTCGGTGATCGTGCTGCCGGTGAAGGAGTACTGGGCGTTCGCCGCGCCGGTGAGGGCGAGGAGCGCAATGATGCCGAAGGTGGTCTTCATGGTGACGTGTTCCTCATCTCTGGGCTCGGCGGCTTCCTAGGGCCGACGGGCCGATTCTCTCCTGAACCCACCGTTGCGATCGCGCGACGGTTTACGCGTTCATCGGTGGGCCGAGCGGGGGATCGCTCCCGCGTTCCAGACTCGATCTGAGCCGGAACCCGCTTCGACAAGAGAATACCGGTGGGGTTGGGCGGGGACAAGGGGTAGGAACCCGGATTCATCGAATCTTCGCGCACCAAACGATGTTTGGGTCCGAAGAAAATGCGGAAAATCGGGCTGAAATCAGCCCCGGGTCGCAGGCGGCGCAGGATGGGTCGACGGGTTGGGCGTGCGGGGGGCGGACCGGGGGCGGATCAGGCGGGCTGAACGGGCGTCGTTTGCGGCAGCGGCGCGGGGTTCGCTTTGGCCCTTCGGTACGCCAACACACTCAGCGGCAGGGTGGCGAGGTAGATCATCGTGATGGCCGAGAGGGTGAGCCAGGTATCGCGGATCAGCCCCACCACGGCGACGGCGAGCAGGACCAGCAGCACCGGCACGTGCTGGCGCTTCACGCGGACGTGCTTCAGGGCGTACATGGGTGTGCGGCTGATCATCAGCCAGGCGATCACAAACGTGTTCAGCACCACCGCCCACGTCGGCAGCGTGGCGGTGAAGAGCTTCGATTGATCGAGCATGGGCGGCACCAGCGCGCACGCCGCGGCGGCGGGCGTGGGCATGCCGGTGAAGAACTTGCCCAGCGCGGGATTGGAGGGCGGCTTGCTCGGTGCCGCGGTGAAGCGGGCGAGGCGGAGGGCGGAGCAAAGCACGAAAACAAGGAGCGCGCCGAGTTTGAACGCGGGGTCGACTCCCGGGGCCTTGCCCATCCATTGATGGAGCAGGAGCGCCGGGGCGACGCCGAAGCAGACAAGATCGGCGAGCGAATCGAGGACCGCGCCGAAACTTGTCTGGGCCTTCAGGAGGCGTGCGGCGAGACCGTCGAATGTGTCGAGCACCGCAGCGAAGGCGATGGCGAACAGCGCGCGGTCGTAGTCGCCCTGGATCGAGAAGTGCAGGCTGACCAGCCCGGCGCACAGACTCGAAGTCGTGATCGCACTCGGCACGACCTGCCGGAACGGGATGTGCTGACGGGCCTCACGCTCGGCGCGGCTCCGCCGGAAGCGCGGGTAGCGCAGCGGGTTCCGCGGATCGGATGGGGGCGTGATGGGACGCGGCTCGGGGGTCATGCGGCAGGGGATCGTACGCGAGTGTGCCAAGATGGACCGTCCGCGGTCTGTCGTGCCGTTCCCACGAGAAATCAGTCCCGGATTCGGACCCGGCGGTCCGGCGGACCGGACCGTCGTGGCACGGCGCGAGGACACGGGTTGTCGCGGACGCCAACCCGTGGCACCAATCAGAGCGTGGCGAGAATGGTCTCGCCGGCGACGGTCTTGTCACCGAGTTTGGCGTTCACGGTCACGCCCGGCGGCAGATACAGGTCGACACGAGAGCCGAAGCGGATGAGGCCGTAACGCTCGCCGGCTTTCAGGCGTGCGCCCTCGGTGGTCTTCACGACGATCCGCCGTGCCACCAGCCCGGCGATCTGGACCATCGCCATCGGGCGCCCGTCGTCGAGCGCGAGCGCGTACGAGCAGCGCTCGTTGAGTTCGCTGGCCTTGTCGAAACTCGCGTTGAAGAACGCCCCCGGCTTGTACGCGATGCGGGCCAGGCGGGCATTCACCGGCGAGCGGTTGACGTGGACGTTGAAGACGTTCATGAAGATGCTGAGCTTGGTCATCCCCGCCGACGCCTCGGCGGAGAAACCGAGTTCCGGCGGCGGCACACCGGGCTCGATCTTGACGACCACGCCGTCGGCGGGGCAGATGACCGCGCGGGGATCAGCGGGCGTGCGCCGGAGCGGATCGCGGAAAAACCACACGCACCACGCCGTGAGAAGTTGCCCGACCACCCCCACCACCACGGCGGCGAT
>CAYZFW010000462.1:0-2794 GCA_964477615.1 uncultured Phycisphaeraceae bacterium
CGCACCCTGGGCCTGGGCTACGCCAACATTGGCGCGATGCTGATGCAGGCCGGCGTGCCCTACGACTCGGACGAGGCCCGCGCGATCTGCGGCATGATGTCGTCGATCCTCACCGGACGCTCGTACCGCATGAGCGCGATGATGGCCAAGGAGCACGGCCCCTTCGCGGGCTACTCGCGCAACCGCGAGTCGATGCTCCGCGTGATGCGGAACCACCGCCGCGCCGCCCACGGCGCCCCCCGGAATGCCGAGGAGTACGAGAACCTCCGCATCCGCCCGGTGCCGATTGATCACGCGGTCGCGAAGGCGAAGTCGGCCAAGATCAAGAACGCCGCGGCGCTGCTGGATCGCTCCTGCGTTGCGTGGGACGAGGCGCTGGCGCTCGGCGAGAAGCACGGCTACCGCAACGCCCAGACCACCGTCATCGCGCCCACCGGCACCATCGGCCTGCTGATGGACTGCGACACCACCGGCGTCGAACCCGACTTCGCGCTCGTCAAGTTCAAGAAGCTCGCCGGCGGCGGCTACTTCAAGATCGCCAACCAGTCGGTCGAGCCCGCGCTCCAGGCCCTGGGCCTCAGCGCGAGGCAGATCAAGGACGTCCTTACCTACGTCCTCGGCACGCTCGACCTGAACGTCCCCATGCCCGCGGCGGGCGAGCCCGGCGACCTCGCGATCTCCTTCGCCGACTGGCTGAAGCAGGCGGGGCTGAACGACGACGACTTCAAGAAGATCACCGCCGCGCTCCCCGGCGTATTCGAGATTGGCTTCGCCTTCAGCGCCTGGACGCTCGGCGACGACACCCTCAGCCGCATCGGCATCGACCCCGTGGCGGCCAAGGCCGACATGTCGTTCAACCTCCTGAAGAAGCTCGGCCTCACCCCGACGCAGATCGACATTCTGAACGAGCGCGTCTGCGGCACGCAGACCGTCGAGGGCGCGCCGCACCTCACGCCGGAGCAGATCGAGGTCTTCGACTGCGCCAACACCTGCGGCAAGAAGGGCAAGCGATTCATCAAGCCCGAAGGCCACATCCGTATGATGGCCGCGGCCCAGCCGTTCATCTCCGGCGCCATCAGCAAGACCATCAACCTCCCCAACAACGCGAGCGTGGACGACATCAAGGCCGCGTACCGCCTGTCGTGGGAACTCGGCCTGAAGGCCAACGCCCTCTACCGCGACGGCTGCAAACTCAGCCAGCCGCTGAGCACCAAGGCCGAGGACTCGTCGGCGAGCAGCGTTGTCGAGGACAAGCCCGCGACGAAGTCAGGCGCGAAGGTCGAGAAACTCAAGGCCGACGTCACGGCGATGCTCGACCAGGTCGAGGAAGACGCCGACGCGCTCGAGGAAGCCCACGAGGAGATTGCCGAGGAACTCCGCGAGGTCGTCGTCAGCACCACCAAGGGCGACCGCGAGACGGTGGTGAAGGCCACCGAGCGGATCATCCACCGCCCAATGCGCCGTCGCCTGCCCGATACGCGCCGCAGCATCACCCACAAGTTCAACATCTCGGGCCACGAGGGCTACCTCACCGTCGGCCTCTACGAGGACAACGCCCCCGGCGAGCTCTTCATCACCATGGCCAAGGAAGGCTCCACCATCGGCGGCCTGATGGACTCGCTCGGCACCGCCACCAGCGTCTCGCTCCAGTACGGCGTGCCCATCGAGAGCCTCGTCAAGAAGTTCACCCACCAGCGCTTCGAGCCGGCGGGCATGACCACCAACCGCGACATCCCCTTCGCCAAGTCGCTCGTCGACTACATCTTCCGCTGGATGGGCATCCAGTTCATCCCCGGCTACCGCGAGCAGGTCGTCCCCGCCACCGCCCTTGATGATGGGCACGACACGCAGGACATCTTTGGCGAACGCCGCACCGGCGGGTCGGCTCAGCGCGTCGTCGCGACCGACGCACCGCGTCGATCACCTGTTCCCGCCGCTGAGGTCGCGACGGTCGGCGCGGGCACGCAGACGAAGGTCAAGGCCAAGGCCAAGCCCACCTCGGCCCTCAACGCCGCCCTCCAGGACTGCCAGGAAGACGCCCCCGCCTGCGAAGTTTGCGGCACCATCACCGTTCGCAACGGCACCTGCTACAAGTGCCTCAACTGCGGGCACAGCATGGGGTGCAGCTGAGAAATCGCAAACCTCAAATGGCAAAGCTCAAATCAGGATTGAGCCAGTTGGTCCAACCCAATTCCTGAAACCCGACGCCTTCTTCCAAGACTCAAGACTCCAGACTCAAGACTCAAGACCCCTCCCCATCCCGGTTGAAACCCCTCGGGGCGTTGAGCCCGGGGGAAGCCACTCCGAACCTCGCCCGGCGGGCCGCCCCGATGCGTCCGCCGAGCGGGGGGCGGAGGAAAGAGGCGGAGGAAAGAGGCGGAGAAAAGTGGCGGAGAAAACGGAGAAGGACACAGGCGGGGCACACAGAACATCAGCGTTTCGATCCGCATCGGTTTCGGAGAAAGAGAGAGTGTTTCGCGTTTCGCTTCGTGGTGGCTTGAATCGGACTCGTCTGTTCAACCCATCGGTTCCGGCCGCGTGCTCCGACGCGGCCTAGAGCGGTCGAGGAGGTGCTTCAACAACCGCCGGTCGGCGGGCATCGAGAAGGGCACGCGAGGGACGGAATGCTCGCGTCGCGGAGGGGAAGGGAATGACCCTTCCGCGTCTGCCCGCCAGTCGAGTTTCGGCATAGGCACACCCGGCGCGAGCAGCGCCGGGCGGCACCCGCACCCGCGGGGCCACGCCACGGAGCCGGATCAGACTGGCCGATGACCATCAACCGGCGCGCATCTCC
>CAYZFW010000463.1:0-2792 GCA_964477615.1 uncultured Phycisphaeraceae bacterium
CGCCGAAGGCGAGCTTGGCACCGTTGACCTTGAAGGAGGTGACGTCGGTGTTGACGCTACCCGCGGTGAAGTCGAAGTTGCCGTTGAGGAGCTTGGTGCCCTGGAACGACGTGGCCGACGACACGCGGTCGATGGTCTGGAGGATCGAGTCGATCTTGAGCTGGTTCGCTTCCTTCTCTTCACGAGAAAGGCCGGCGGTGTTGGCGGTGCTGGTGACGAGGCCCTGCACTTCGTTCAGAAGGCTGGAGATCTCGTCAAGGCCGCCTTCGGCGATGTTCGCGACCTGGTCGGCGCGCTCGGCGTTGCCGATGGCGGCGCTCAGCGAGGTCTTCTGCGCACGCAGGTTCTGCGACGCGATCAGGCCGGCGGGGTCGTCCTTGCCGCGGTTGATGCGGAGACCCGTGCTCAGACGCTCGAGGCTGGTGTTCAGGCTGTCGCGGTTCTGCGTCAGCACGCGGGTGGCGATCAGCGACGAAACGTTGGTGTTGATACGGCTCATGCGACTCCTCCGTGATCCCGGAACCTGCTAGGGGGCAGGGCCCGGCCTTTCCTTCCTGAGGGACTCGGGACGAAAGCCCGACGCCCGATCCCCGCGGCGCTCCTGGCCTGAGGGACCCGGAGCGGTGGTGCCCGCTCCGACTGCCGGCCGACTCCATCGCCGGCTCGGGCAGGGGCATCGACGGAGGATGAAGGAGGATCAACGCCGCATGCGACGACGGACCGCAGATCGGCCCGTACAGACCAACCTTGCGGTTCTCGGATGGTCAAAGAAAAACGCCCCGCACAGGGCGGGGCGTGGAAAGTCCTGTAGTTTTTGAGCGGGCGCCGGGGCAGGGAACGAAGTTCTCAGACCGAAGGCATCAAGGCAGAAGGCATCGAGGCATCGCGACGATGCCGGTGGTTCGGTGCGCTCCGCTTCATGCCTTCACTTGGTGCCTCGATGCCTGGATGCCTCGATGCCTCGATGCCTCGATGCCTGTTACCCAAGCAACTGCAGCACCGACTGGGCCGACTGGTTGGCCGCCGTCAGCACGCTCGTGCCCGCCGAGACGAGTACCTGAGCACGTGTGAGCTTGCTGGACTCCGCGGCGAAATCGGCGTCGCGGATGACGCTCTCCGACGCGGTGATGTTCTCGATGCCGCTTTGGAGGCTGCGGATGTTGGTCTGGATGACGTTCTTCTCGAACGCACCGAGCCGCCCGCGGAGGCCCGAGACCTCGTCGATGGCGGTCTCGAGGATCTTGCTGGCGTTGTTGAGGTTGCCGTTGACAAGATCGTTGCTGCCGCCGGACTTGATGCTGCTGAGGAACTGGAGCGTCGTGTTGCCGGCGTCGTCCGGGAGCAGCGTGCCACCGAGCCGCGTGGCCGCCACCGAACCAACCCCGACGCCGACCTGCTGATTCGCGTTGACCTGCGGCCCGAGTTGGAACTTGGCGCCCCCGCCGGTCACAACGAACTTCTCCGTCGCGACGCTGATGGTGGTGCCAAACGAGGGAGTGAGGGTGATGTTCAGATCAAGCCCCGGGTTCCGCAGCTGCACATTCAGCCCACGCCCGAGCGCTACAGAGCCGTTCACGAGTACGAGTACGTCCTTGCCGGCATCACGGTCTGCGGTCGTGAACGAAGCCGGCGTGCCCCACGCGATCGGACCCGGAGCATCGTTCAGGATCTTCGCGAAGGTGTAGCCCGAGCCGCCGGAGAGCTTCTTCACGCTGACGAACGCGTCGCTGCCGTAGGTCTTGGAGGAGAACACCAGACCGGAGGACGCGTTGGCCGCGCTCTGCCTTGAAGCGGAGAGGCCGGTCACGCTGGACCTAGAGTTCACGGCGGTGACGATGTCGTTAATCGTCGTGCCGGAGGCAAAGACAAGTTCGACCACCCCGTCGGGTCCAGCAAACTCAAGGGTCACGGTGCGGGGCAGAACGCCCGGCGTCTCGCCAACGCCCGTGAAGTTTGTGTTGAAGTACAGGTTCGCGGTCTGCGCCGAGCCGAGGACGTCAATGTTCACATCGACGTTTGTGCGGTCGCCGAAATCGACCGAGTTCACGGCCGCCTTGGCGATCCGTGCCGGGTTCACGCCAGAGAGCGAGTACGACAGCGAGCCGTTGAGCAGCTTCAGCCCTGCGAAGCTCGCCGTGTTGCTGATGCGGGTGATCGAGTCGATCGCGGAGTCGATCTGCAGCTGGTTGGCGAGGATCTCTTCCTTCGAGAACGCGCCGGTGTTGGCACCCTCGACCACCAGCGCCTTGATGCTGCTGAGCAGCTCCGACACCTCGTTCAGCGCGCCCTCGGTTGTCGCGATGACGTTGCTGGCACGCTCCGAGTTCCGCACGCCCTGGTCGATGCCCGACAACTCGGAGCGCAGGCGCTCCGAGACGATCAGGCCGGCAGGGTCGTCGGCGCCGCGGTTGATGCGCAGACCGGTCGCGAGCCGCTGCAGACGGACACCAAGCTCGTTGTTCGAGCGGGCGAGGTTCTGCTGGGCTGTCAGGCTGGAGATGTTCGAGTTGATCCGACCCATGGCAATCCTCCGTGATTGCTCGTCGGGCCGCGGGTCCACGTTCCTCGTGGCGTCCGCTCGTGGCCCGCGTTGGGGTGCTTGTCTTCTTCGAGTCCCGTCGTCGTTGCTTGATCCGGCTTGGGCGTCGAGGTCCTCGCCGGGGTGAGTTCTGGTTCAGGCGTGCTTGCGCTTGGCCTGGAGGCCAAGCGGGAAGGCGGCCGCGTCGTCGGGCGCGGCGCCCGGGATGTCGGGGATCACCCCCGCAGAATCGCAGGCGAAGCGCGTCCCGGTG
>CAYZFW010000464.1:0-1636 GCA_964477615.1 uncultured Phycisphaeraceae bacterium
TTCAGTGGCCAAAGCACAGCGAATCGCTCACCCGCGATGCCCGCGCCCCGTGCCACCGACCCGTCCCCGGGTCAGTGCTCTTTCTCTTGCCCCATCTCACCGCCCCCGATCACTTCCGCCACCACGTCACCGCCCCGTACTCCGCCGAATCCCCCAGTTCCTCCGCAATGCGCAGCAACTGGTTGTACTTCGCGTTCCGATCGCTCCGGCACGGCGCCCCCGTCTTGATCTGGCCGCAGTTCGTCGCCACCGCGATGTCCGCGATCGTCGCGTCCTCCGTCTCGCCCGAGCGGTGGCTCAGAACCGACGCCATCCGGTTCCGCATCGCCAGATTCACCGTCTCGAACGTCTCGCTCAGCGTCCCGATCTGGTTCACCTTCACCAGCACGGCGTTCGCGCACCCCTTGTCGATCCCCTTCTGCACGAACTTCTTGTTCGTCACAAACAGGTCGTCGCCCACGATCTGCACCTTGTCGCCGAGCTTCTCGGTCAGCATCTTCCAGCCGTCCCAGTCATTCTCCGCCAGGCCGTCCTCGATGGAGCGGATGGGGTACTTCTTGCACCAGCTCGCCCACATCTCAACCATGTCCTTGCTGCTGAGCACCTCCTTGGTGCTCTTGAACATCATGTACCCCTTTTTGCCCGCCTTCGCCGCCTCGTTCCAGCACTCGCTCGTCGCCGGGTCAAGCGCCACGAAGATCTGCTCGCCCCACTTGTACCCCGCCTTCTTCACCGCCTGCTCGATGATCTGCAGCGCCTCCTCGTTGCTCTTCAGGTTCGGCGCGAAACCACCCTCATCGCCCACCGCGGTGCTCATGTGCTTGTCGTGCAGCACACCCTTCAGCGCGTGATAAATCTCCACACCCGCACGCAGTCCGTCGTGGAAGTTCGAGAAGCCCCACGGCTGCACCATGAACTCTTGGAAGTCCACCGTGTTGTCCGCGTGCTTCCCGCCGTTGAGGATGTTCAGCATCGGCACCGGAAGCGTCTTCGCCCCCGTCCCGCCCAGATAGCGGTACAGCGGCAGCCCCATCTGCTCCGCTGCGGCCTTCGCCACCGCCATGCTCACGCCCAGGATCGCATTGGCCCCGAGTTTCCCCTTGTTCGCCGTGCCGTCGAGCGCCAGCATCACCGCGTCCACGTTCTCCTGGTCGCGTGCTTCCAGCCCGACGAGTTCGTCGGCGATCACCTCGTTCACATTCTTCACCGCCTTGGACACCCCCTTGCCCAGCCACTCGGCCTTCTTCCCATCGCGCAGCTCCACCGCCTCGTGCTCGCCCGTGGACGCGCCCGACGGCACAGCGGCCCTTCCCAGCGCACCACCCGAAAGCGCCACGTCCACCTCAACGGTGGGGTTGCCGCGGGAGTCGAGACCCTGACGAGCGTGAACGGAGGTGATGGTGAACATGGGGGGGCGGGGGTTCGGGGTTCGGGTGTCGGGGTTCGGGCGCGGCAGGTGCCGGCCGAGTGGGGGCACGATGATACCGGCGGCGCGGCGGATTTCCCGACAGCAAATCATGCTTTGGAATCCACACCCAAGCGGGTATCATCATCCCGCCGTGCCACGTTCCACGGCCCGCGCTCCGTGCGGGGGGAGACCTTCACCGATGCAGACGCAGGCCCCAACTTCGTTCCA
>CAYZFW010000464.1:1646-2789 GCA_964477615.1 uncultured Phycisphaeraceae bacterium
GAGCTGGTTTCGCAGGGCCGGCTGGTCCAGCGGTCTATCGAGGACGCCGTGGAAGCCATCTTCGAGCGTCGCCCCGGCAAGGCCGCCGAGGTGATCCAGCGCGACCACGAGATCGACCGCGTCGACGTCCGCATCGAGAAGAACGCCGTGCAGTTGATGGTCGACGAGTGGGGCAACCCCGGCGTCAAGGCCGAGGACCTGCGGATGGTCCTGACCATCGTGAAGGTGAACAACGAGTTCGAGCGCATCGGCGACCTCGCGGCGGTGATCGCCGAGAAGTACGACGCCGTCGGCACCTCCGCACTCAGCCTGCCCCCCAAGTTCCGCGTGATGGCCAACAGCGTCATCGGCATCATGCACAACACGAACACCGCGTTTGCCCAGATGGACGTCACGGCGGCGCAGCTCGTCCTCGCCAGCGACGACGCCACCGACGCCTTCAAGACCGCCATGCTCCGCGATATCGAGGACGGCCTCGTCAAGGGCATCCACACGGTTGACTACGCCTTCGCGCTGGGGCGCATCGCCCACAGCCTGGCCCGCATGGCCGATCACTGCACCAACGTCGCCGAGCAGGTCATCTACGTCGCCACCGGCAAGATCGTCCGGCACCAGGGCGAGAAGTGGACCGGCCTGCAGGACCCCGGCGCGTGAGCGGCGATCCGCCTCGGTGACCACGACACCCAAGGACCCCGACATGCCGAATCTGACCGCCGCTCCCGCTGATGTTGTCCGGATGCTCGACGCCGTGGGGCAGTCGCATGTGCTGAAGTTCTGGGACACGCTCAGCGACGCGTCGCGGTCCAGATTGCTCGAACAGATCCGCGGCATCGACTGGGACGCCGTGCCCGCGCTGGTGAAGACATATGTCACGTCCAAGCCCGGCGCGGACCTCAGCCCGGAGGACATCGAGCCCTCGCCGTACTACCCAAGGGATTACACCTCGCCGGGGCGCGGGTGGAACCGCGGCAAGTTCGAGGTCATGGGCGAGGACCTGCTGCGCCAGGGCAAGGTCGCGGCGTTCACCGTCGCCGGCGGCCAGGGCACGCGGCTGGGGTTCGACGGGCCAAAGGGCGCGTACCCCGGCGGGGCGGTGTCGAACAAGCCGCTGTTCGCCTGCCTCGCGGACTGGATTGTCGCCGC
>CAYZFW010000465.1:0-2779 GCA_964477615.1 uncultured Phycisphaeraceae bacterium
TGTGTGTGTCGGGCGGTTTCGAGATCGGCGACGGGTCCGGGTGTCGGGGTTCGGTTCGGACGCGAAGGGTCTTCTGAACCCCGAACCCGGAAACCCGAACCCCTCCACTCTAAGATCACCCATGACGCACCTGCGCCACGACACCGCCACCGCTCTTATCGACTCACCCGCGCCCTCACCTGAACCCGCCCCCTTCCGCCTCGGCTGCGTGGGCTACCTCAACACGCTGCCGCTCATCGAAGGCCTGGGAAAACTCCGCGACCTCCGACTCACGCTCACACCCCCGGCCCGACTCGCCGACCTGCTCGTCTCCGGCGACATCGAGATGGGTCTGCTCAGCACCATCGACTTCCAGCGGCTCCGCTTCCCCGGCGAATCCGACCCCGGTCTGTGCATGGTCCCCGCCGGGATGATCGGCTGCGATGGACCAACGCTCACGGTCCGGCTGTTCAGCGCCGTGCCCTTCGAGCGCGTCGCGCGGCTGCACGCCGACATCGACAGCCACACCTCGGTGGCGCTGGCCCGCATCGTGCTCGCCGAACGCTTCGGCTCCCGCCCCGAAGTCATCGACTTCGACGCCGACGCCGAGCGCCTGGCCCGCGCCGGTGCCGAGCACCGCCCCTGGCCCGAGTCCGTTCTGCTCATCGGCGACAAGGTCGTCACCGACGCCCCGCCGCAGGACCGCTACCCGTACCAGCTCGATCTGGGCGAAGCATGGAAGGAACTGACCGGGCTGCCGTTCGTCTACGCGGTGTGGATGTGCCGCGCGACGCCGGCGGCGATGCACCGTGCCCGCGCGGTGTGGGCGATCCTCGACCGCCAGCGCCGCCACAACGCGACCCGCGCGGAGTGGATCGTGCGCGAGCGCGCCGAGTCGCGCGGCTGGCCCGTCGATCTCGCGACGCACTACACGCGCGACCTGCTCCGCTACGAGGTGAAGGATGATCACCGCCGCGCCGTGGAGGAGTTCTTCGATCGCGCGCACAAGCACGGCCTGATCGAATCGCGTCGAGCATCACGTTGGATGGAGATCGCGTGAGTTCATCGCGCGTTCATCGCGCGATCGCGCCACGATCGCGCGCGCCCGCGCCACGCAACGCGCGCGATCCAAAAGAAAAACCGTCGGTCGAGAGCTCCGATTCTCGACCGACGGCATGGCACGGCGAAGACGCCGCGTTTGTTCAGATGGGTCGTCACCAAGCGGTCCCCGCCGGTGCGAACAGGCTACCGTAGCCGCGCGAAGTCGGGGGTCAACGGAAACCCCGAAAGGTTCCGAAGAATCACGCTAAGTCTTTATCGGATAAGGATTTACGAATTTCTACCGAAGGTTTGGACATCTCAAAGACCGTCGAGGTCGCCATCGCGGCCCTGATCGCTCGATCTGTTGATCTCGGCCCCAATCCGAAGGGGTGCGCTCCAGCCACCCCCCATATCTTGATTACCAAACGTCTTGCGAACACGTTCTACCCGGGATATTGGGAACTCCCAGGTGGAAAACTCGAGCCCAACGAGTCCCCCGCCGACGCCGCCCGCCGGGAGTGCTTCGAGGAACTCGGCATCCATGTTGAAATCGAGGCCCAACTCGATCCCATCGAGCACACCTACGAGCACGCCCGCGTCCGTCTGCACACCTGCGTGGGGCGCGTGCTCGACCACTCACCCCTGCCGCGGAACATCCAGGTGGCGGAACACCGATGGTGCTCCCTCGACGAGATCCCGTGGGAATCGTTCCTGCCCGCGAACGTGCGCGTCATCGCAGCGCTGAAGCGCCATCTGGGTGGCCCGCCGGTCCCCGGCGGGCCACCCCGTTGATCAGAACGCCGAGGGCAGACCCATGCAGCGGCGCCACGTGCTGACCTGGCCCAGGTGGCTCTGGCAGTGCCCGTCGAGCAGGAACGCCACCACGCCGCCGATGGTGGGCAGCATCTTGCGGAAGTTCTCGTTCGCCGTGGGATTCGGCTTCTCCCACACGCTGTCGTCCTTCACTTCCAGCACCGCCTGCACCGCCACCTTGTACCGCGAGAAGAACCTCTCGGTGATCTCGTTCATCGGCGGATAGATCGTGCCATCGGGGTCGTCCAGCCCTGGCTTCCCAGCGCTGAAGAGATCGACGTACCGCTGGTCCGGCTTGGCCAGATCGGCCCGCCCGATCATCTCAAGGATCCGCTCGGGGTAAACCGCCAGGTGCCCGAAGTTGAACGCCGCCGAGTTGGTGTCGATCCCCTTGGGCTTCATCCGGAACATCTCGGGCGTGACCCCCTTCAGCAGCCCCTCGGCGTACATGGTCACAAGCGTGTGCGGTGCGGCGATGACGGAGGCGATCTGTCCCATGGGCGGCCTTTCAGGAATCGAGAGCGGGCGGGCACGAGAGCGAACCGGAGCACACGCACCGGCGGAAGACCGATCCTACCCCTCCCAATCACCTGCTCAAGAGGTGAATCGTGCCCACCTCGGCGTGACCGGTTCCGCCGATGAAACCCGCGGCGTTCCGGGGCGTACGCTCAGAGAGGAACACCCCGCTCTCGATCTCCGCGCCGAGTGCACCCCATGCCGGTCCCCAAGGCCCAACCCTTGCTCACGCTGAAAGCCGCCCGCACCGCGGCCCGGCGTCTCCTGCTGCAGCGCGTCGTCCGACGCGCCGGCGTCGCGCTCTCCATCGCCGCGGGCGCGGGCGCGCTCGCGGTGCTCACCGACCGACTCATCGGCCCGGGTCTGACGCAGAACGTTTGGTGGCTCGCGCTCGGGGGCGTGGGCTCCGCCGCGCTCGCGTGGAGCGCCC
>CAYZFW010000466.1:0-2779 GCA_964477615.1 uncultured Phycisphaeraceae bacterium
CTGCGGGCCGACGCTCGCGGGGCACCTGGCCAACTGCGCGTACCTGTCGCTGCTCATCGGGGCGCACCTGACTGGCTATCTGCGTTCGCAGCGGCGCACGCTGCCGCCGGACCTGGCGGAAAACACGGCGCAGCTGGGCATGGGCGCGCTGCTGCACGACATCGGGAAAGTCTCGATGCCAGAGGACCTGCAGGGCAAGCACATCCTCGACCCCGAATCCTCGTGGCCCGAGTACCGCGGGCACGTCCAGACGGGCTACGACGAGGTCCACGAGCACGTCTCGCCGGTGGCGGCTTCGGTGGTGCTGCACCACCACCAGCGCTACGACGGGACGGGCTTCCCGCGGAAGCGGCTGTCGATGAAGGAGCTCGCCGGGGCGCTCGAAGGCTCGCGCATCCACGTCTTTGCGCGCATCGTCGCGGTGGTCGACGCCTTTGATCATCTGATGTGCCCGCACGGCAAGCCGGTGCCCACCGTGCTGGCTTTGCACCAGATCCGTCAGGACCGGTTCAGGGGGTGGTTCGACCCGGTGGTGCTCGAGGCGCTGTGCCGCCTGGTGCCGCCGTTCATGGTCGGGTCGATGGTCACGCTCAGCGATGGGAGCGATGCGGCGGTGGTGGCCAACCACCCCGAGGCCCCGTGCCGCCCGACGGTACGCGTGCTGAGCAAGCCGGTGAGCGCCCACGACAGCCGCGCAACGAAGCAACTCGACCTCCGCATGTGCCGCAACATCGGCATCGCAACGGTCGACGGCGTCGATGTTCGCCACTGCATCTATTCAGGCGAGTTCGAGCCGCAGTCGGCCCACGCGGGTCTGGGCGCCGTGTTCGACGCCGCGTGAGCGGCAACTCCCCCGCCGCCACCGCTACGCCCCCTCGTCACGGGAAAAGAGGGTGGTGCCGAGGGTGAAGGTGATGGTGCCGATGGCGAGGAGGACGGCGCAGGGGAGGGCCATTTCGGTGAGGGTTGAGCCGCGCCAGAGGCCGCCTTCGATGGCGAGGATGCCCCATTTGACGGGGCTGATGCCGCTGGCGGTCTGGAGCCAGGCGGGCATGACGAAGAGGGGGATGGAGCCGCCGCCGACCATGGTGAGGACGAGCATGATGGACCATCCGACCTGGCCGGAGCCGGTTTTGCGGCCGATGACCGAGAGCAGCATCATGATGCCGACGAAGCACGCGCCGACGCAGGTCATGCCGAGGGTGAGCATGGGCCACGAGACGGGGCGTACGCGGAACACCAGCACGGCGAAGGTGATGAGCAGCGCGCCCACGAGCATCGTGGTGACGAAGCACGCCAGGGCCTTGCCCATGAGCACGCGGCCCCAGCCCAGCGGCGAGAGGCGGAGGCGCACGAGCGTGCCGCTGTTGCGCTCGGTGAGCAGCGAGATGGCAAAGCCCGAGCAGCAGCCGACGACGCCCCACATGATCGCCTGCGCGAAGGTGACGGAGTAGGCGTTCTTGGGGCCGAAACGCTCGGCGGGCTGGATCTCGATGTCCTTGATGTTCATGGGGCCGAAGCGGGCGGCAGGGTTGGCCCGCTGGGCGGCGGCTTTGGCTTCGGGGGTGTTGTCGTCGTTCGCGGCGAGTTTCTCGGCGGAGGCGAGGGCGGTGTCGAGGTTGCCGTAGAAATCGTCGAGGTCGCGTTTGCTGTCGGGCGTGATGGCCTGCATGAGTTTGGCCTGGAGGCGTGCGGTGCCGGCCATGTCGCGCATTTTCTTGGGGTCGGCGAAGGTGTCGCCGAAGCGTTTGAAGGCGAGTTCCATGAGGAGACCGCGGATCATGCCGCCCTCGGCACCGCGGGAGGGGTCGGTGCCGAGTTCGAGTTGGGCGGTTTGGCCGGTGAAGAGGTTGCCGGCGGACTCGGCGTAGCCCTTGGGGATGACAACGAGTGCAGCGCGCTTGCCGCGGCGGACGAGGTTGATGGCCTCGTCGCGGGTGGGGACGGTGAGGGGGTCGAAGGCGGGGCTGGCCTTGAGGTCTTCGAGGAGTTCACGCGAGCCTGGGGAGTTGTCGAGATCGACAACGGCGACGGCGATCTTCTTTGGGCCGTCGCCGCCGCCGGCGAAGATGGTTCCGAAGAAGACGCCAATGAGGATGGGGAAGATGAAGGTGAAAAAGAGCCCGGCCTTGTCGCGGAGGAGAAGGCGGATGTCCTTGAGGGCGATGGCGAGAACGGGTCGCATCAGTCGCGGAGGCTCCGTCCGGTGAGGTTGAGGAAGACGGACTCGAGGTTGGGGCGTTCGACGCGGACGCCGAGCACGCCGGGTGTGGCGAGGGCGTGCTGGAGTTCGTGGACGGGGTCGGCGGTGCGGACGACGGTCTCGCCCTCGGCGCGGCGGACGTGGACGGCGGAGTCGCCGCCGTGGGCGGCGATGAGTTCGTCGACGGTTCCGACGGCGATGAGTCGGCCGCGTTCGACGATGCCGACGCGGTCGCAGAGGCGCTGGGCCTCTTCCATGTAGTGGGTGGTGTAGACGACGGTTCGGCCCTGTTTTTTCAGGTCGAGGGCCATGTCGAAGAGGGCGTTGCGGGATTGGGGGTCGACGCCGGCGGTGGGCTCATCGAGCAGGACGAGGGCGGCGTCGTCGACGAGCGCGGCGGCGAGGTTGAGGCGGCGCTTCATGCCGCCGGAGAAGGTGCCGACGCGTGAGTTGGCCCGGTCGGAGAGGCCGATCTGCTGAAGGAGCTGGTCGCAGCGTGCGTTTCTGGAGTGCTTCTCGGGCGAGTACAGCGAGGCGAAAAAGCGCAGGTTCTCGCTGGCGGTGAGGGTGTCGTAG
>CAYZFW010000467.1:0-2778 GCA_964477615.1 uncultured Phycisphaeraceae bacterium
GTGCTGGCCGACGAGATCAACCGCGCCCCCGCCAAGGTGCAGTCCGCGCTGCTCGAAGCGATGCAGGAGCGTCAGGTCACCATCGGCGACGCGACGTACAAGCTCGACGAGCCGTTCCTGGTGCTCGCAACGCAGAACCCCATCGAGCAGGAGGGGACCTACCCGCTGCCCGAGGCGCAGGTGGACCGCTTCATGCTGAAGCTGAAGATCGGCTACCCCAGCAAGATCGAAGAGCGCAAGGTGCTCGATCGAATGGCGACAACGACGCGCAAGGCCGAGGTGCCAGCATCGATCCCCTTGGAAGAGATCACCGCGGCCCGCGCGGTGGTCGACCAGGTGTACGTCGACGACAAGGTGAAGGATTACATCGTGGACGTCGTCCACGCGACGCGCCGCCCTGAGGAGTACAAAATCGACGCGAAGCGGCTGATCGAGTTCGGCGCCTCACCTCGGGCGACGATCGCGCTCACGCTGGCGGGCAAGGCGCGGGCGTTCCTGGAGGGGCGCGGGTACGTCACGCCGCAGGACATCAAGACGGTGGGGATGGACGTGCTGCGTCACCGCGTGGTGGCGAGCTACGAGGCCGAGGCGGAGGGCATGACGAGCGATGACGTGGTGAAGAAGATCTTCGACGGCGTCCCGGTTCCGTAACGTTCCCCGCCATCTGTGCCTGTTCCGATTCCGACCGGCTCTGCGCACCCCCGTGCCACCTCGGCGAACCCCGAATCATGCTGACCGAAGACCTGATGAAGAAAGTGCGGCAGATCGAGATCGCCACAGGCAGGGCGGTCAACGAGGTCTTTGCCGGCGAGTATTCCAGCGCCTTCAAGGGGCAGGGGATGGAATTCGCCGAGGTTCGTCTGTACCAGCCCGGCGATGATGTGCGGACGATTGACTGGAACGTGACCGCGCGCACCGGCGAGCCGCACGTCAAGCGGTTTGTCGAAGAGCGCGAACTGACGGTGATGCTCGCCGTGGACCTGTCGCCCTCGGGCCGCTTCGGCAGCATGGTGCGGCTGAAGAACGAGCTCGCGGCGGAGCTGTGCGCGGTGCTGGCCTTTGCCGCGACGCGGTCGAACGACAAGGCGGGGTTGCTGCTGTTCACCGACCGCGTCGAGCGGTTCATCCCGCCAGCCAAGGGCACACGCCACGTGCTGCGGATCGTGCGGGAACTACTGGACTTCGAGCCGCCCTCCGGGGGCGGGCGGCGCGGCACCGACGTGCCCGCGGCTCTGGAACACCTGCGCCAGACACTGAAGAAGCGAGCCGTCATCTTCGTTGTCTCCGACTTTTTGATCGAGGGCGCGGCGTCGGGCTTGAGGCCGGATGCGGCGCGACTGACCGAGCCGGGCACGTTCAATCTCGCGGCGTCGAAGTTCGAGACCAACCTCAAACTCCTCGCCCGCCGGCACGACGTGATCTGCTGCTCGATCGACGACCCGCGCGAGCGTTCGCTCCCCCGCGCGGGGCTGGTGGAACTCGAAGACGCCGAGACCGGCGAGCGCTTTGTTCTCGACACGTCCAGCCCATCGGTGCGCCGGAAGTACGAGGCGATGGCTCTCAGGCGCCGCGAGAACCTTCGGATGCAGTTCCGCCGCATGGGCATCGACCACATCGAGGCGGCGACGGACCGCCCCTACGTGCAGGCGCTGATCGACCTGTTCCGCAGGCGGGAGGGGCGTCGATGAAGCGTGCCCGCTCGATTGCTGCTGTGCTGTGCGTTTCCTCGAACTTCGTGTTCGCGGCGGTCGCGTGCGGGGCCGGCGATGCGCCGATGTCCGCCGCCGCTGGATCAGCGCGGCAGGGTCCGCCCGCGTCGGCCCGCGCGGCGCTCGCCGCGACGACGATCAAGACCTCCGAGCGGGCGGTGCTCACCATCGAGATCGACTCACCCAAGGGGTGGAAGCCCGATTCGCCGACGCTCGATGGGGCGCTGCCCGAGGGGTGGAACGTTCTCGCGACAAAGCCCGCGAGGGTGGCCGCGACGCCCGGTGGTGAGCGCACGACGCTGGTGTACGAACTCGAGCCATTTCTGCCGGGCAAGTCTGAGATCAAGCCCATCACCGTCATCGTGCGGCCCGCGCCACGGCCTATCACGGCTGTGTCGGCTGGCGGGGGCGGATCTCCAGCGCCGGCCTCGGATGGGCCTTCGCCCGATGCCACGCCGATCACGCTGACCACCGAGGCGCTGGCAATTGAAGTGCTCAGCGTACTGCCGGAGGGGGCCGACCGGGAGAGCCTGGCCGACATCAAGGGCGTGGTGGACCCGAAGACGCCGGTGAACTGGCTGCTCATCGGGACCGTCGGGGGAAGCGTCGTCGCGCTGACGGCCCTCGCGGCGTGGCTGGTCGCACGGCAGCGGCGGCTTGCGCTCACCCGCGTGGTCACACGCCCGGCGCACGAGATCGCGCTCGAGCGGCTTGATGCGCTCCTGGCCAAGCGGTTGCTTGAGGGCGACGACCGGACCGGATCGGTGCCCGGGCGATTCAAGGCGTTCTTCGATGAGGCCTCGGCGATTCTTCGTGAGTACATCGAGGACCGCTTCCAACTCCGTGCGCCTGAGCGCACCACCGACGAGTTCCTGCGCGATGCTCGCGGATCAACAGCGCTCTCCGACAACGACGTCGATGCGCTGGGTAGGTTCCTGAACCAGTGCGACCTCGTGAAGTTCGCGCGGCATACACCAGCGCCCGAAGAGGGCGACCGGGCCGCGGCGATCGTGCGTGAGTTCATCGTCAAGACCCGCGCCCCCGGGGCGACGGTGATCGTCGAGGGCCC
>CAYZFW010000468.1:0-2776 GCA_964477615.1 uncultured Phycisphaeraceae bacterium
TTTGTGGTTGTTTGTGGACTGTTCTAGTTCGTGTCGCCCATGGCTTTGAGAGACCCGAATTCGTAAGCGGCGTGGACGCGAACGGGTCAGCGAACCTCTATTACCTGGCACAGACGCCCGAGAGTGCGCCTGGCAACAAGAAAACCTGCGTCTCGGACTATATCTCGGAGATTCTGACTGATGTCGCTGCTTCGTGGGGTCTGGCGGAAGTAGAGTATGGTGACGCACGTATGGCATCGCAGACGTCGACCAATGCCAGTTACACTTCGCCTAACTTCATCATCTCGAAAACCGAACACTCTTCCATGATCCAGGCAACCGTATGTCTTCGGCAGACGCCGCCAGCTATTTTTCAGAATGAAGTCGTCTCAGGTGGTAAGGCGCGGTATTCTGCGAACTACGACATCATTGGCCCCACAAAAGTGCTGACTGAAATCATTATTCAGCACCAAACCGATTTTCAGAGCGGTTGCGAAAAGATCAAGTGCCGTCCTGATGCAACTCGTGGCGATAGCGGACTTCCTGTTGAGCGGATCGACGCCTGCCGGATTATTCAGAATGGCGTTGGTCAGGTGGTCGGCGTCGTCACCACCAACGAGTCTGCCACTTATTTCGGTGCAACTGGGACGTATCAGTACGACGGACAAGGAAGGCTGATCCTCTCCAGCACATCTCGATCCGACGAGGTCAACCTTGCCGCTGGCCAGCACTCTCTTTTCGTCGAGACCTTTGCCATTGATAGGTCCCAAATGGGAGATATCGATGGAGTTGCTGGATTTGGCATCTGCGATCTCATTCAAATGCGTGGTCTTATTTCATCTGGGCCTGTTACAGCGAGTAGTATCGATTACAGGATCGCTGCAGACCTCAATATTGATGGAATCAACGATCTGGCCGACGAGACTCTGCTGCTCCCGAGCATTCCACGCCTGCCCGGTGATTTTACGGGTGACTATTATGCGAATACCGCAGATTTGGTCAGGCTGATGGCGAACTTTGGTGCTTCCCCAGCAACGTACTCGATGGGCGACATGAACGAGGACAATTCGGTGAACTCATCTGACCTGACGCAGTTTTTGGGTCAGTTCGGCGCGGGCACCCCCTCGTTTCACCCAGACTGCTTCCAGTAAGGACCAGCCAGTCGAATCCGTGAGGCGCCCGACCCGAGCATCACCTGCTACGACGACGTGGTGACGAGCTACCACATGAACGTGCAGTGGTGGTACGAGGCGTCACGCCGGGCGGGCCTGCACCCCTCGGGCCCGGGCACGCTGCGGATGTGGACGCACTACCAGTCGGTGTTCCGCGTCGCGAATTTCAAGGCGGCGTCGCAGTTCGCGTGGTGCTACGACCAGTCGATGGACTTCGTCGCCGTGGGCGGGTACGAAAAACTGGGCGACCACGGCGGCGAAAACAAAGCCTCCGCCGCGTTCATGGACGGGCACGTGGTGTACATGACGGTGACGCCGGGGGCGGCGGAGACGCAGGATTACACGCTGTTTGTGGACCGGTACTACCGGAGGTGACGGCTCGCGCTTGTGGCCCGATGTGTCAACGGTGGTCAGCTCGCGCTGCCCACGAGTTCCGCATTGCTCCGGAACCGCGCCAGCGCCGCGAGCAACTGCTCCACCTGCTGGGGCGGGGGCATGTTCATCAGTCTCCGGCGCAGGGCCGTCACCGTCTTGAGCTCCGCCTCGCCCATCAGGAGGTTTTCCTTGCGTGTCCCGCTCTGGGCGAGGTTGATCGCTGGGAACAGCCGCTTTTCGCTGATCTTGCGGTCGAGGATGAGTTCCATGTTCCCCGTGCCCTTGAACTCCTCGAAGATCACCTGGTCGCCCTGGCTGCCGGTTTCGATGAGGCAACTGGCGATGACGGTGAGGCTGCCGGCTTCTTCGGTGTTTCTTGCCGAGCCGAAGAGGTACTTGGGGACGGTGAGGGCGCGGGAGTCGATGCCGCCGGAGAGGGTGCGCCCGGAGTTTGCGTGCTTCTTTGAGTTGTTGAAGGCGCGGCCGAGTCGTGTGAGCGAATCGAGAAGCACCACCACGTGCTTGCCCGCCTCGACCATGCGGCGGCAGCGCTCGATGACCATCTCGGCGACCGCGATGTGCCGCTCGACGTCGTGGTCGTTGCTGCTGGCGAAGACCTTCGCCGGGACGCTGCGGCGGAAGTCTGTCACCTCTTCGGGCCGCTCGTCGATGAGGAGCGCGTAGACGATCAGGTCCGGGTGGTTCTTGGCCAGAGCCCCGGCGATGTCTTTCAGCAGCACCGTCTTGCCCGCCTTTGGCGGGGCGACGATGAGGGCACGCTGGCCGCGCCCGATGGGACAGAACAGATCAATGAGTCGGCACGACGGCGGGCAGCCGGGGTACTCCAGGGTGAGGCGGGGCTGAGGGTCGATGCTGCTCAGTTCTTCGAAGCGTTTGCGCTTGGCGAACTCCTCCGGCGGGATGCCCTCGATGGCCACAACCCGCTCGACGACGGGGCGGGCCTCGCCGCGTCCTCCGCCGCGGCGGCGGCGGTTCGGGCGCTTTTCAACCACCTCGACCGTGACCTCGATGCCGTGACGGAGCGGGTAGGCCTGGCCCAGCAGAAGCGGGACGATGGGGTCGGCGGGGTCGGAGACGAGGCGGTCGCCAGCCATCTGGCGGACGTGCCCCTCGGTCTTGGCGGGCCACTCAAGGATGCCGGTCAGCGTGTTCATGCAGGGGTTCGGATCACCGGAATTGAACGTCCGGATTGTGGGAGCGGGCCAACCGTCCTGGCCCCGAGGGGGGAC
>CAYZFW010000469.1:0-2772 GCA_964477615.1 uncultured Phycisphaeraceae bacterium
GCCCAACGCGGGGGGCCGGGCGAGCGTCCCCCGACGGCAGGGTTTGGCTAAGACGCCACGCCGGGCCACGTCACGCCCCCCGCAGGGTCTTCAGCGCCGCCCCCGGGTCCTCCTCGCGCATCAGGTGCTCGCCCACCAGCGCGATGCGGACCCCGACTTTCCGCAGCCGCTTGAGGTCGTCCGGCGTCTTGATGCCGCTCTCGCTCACGAGCACCGTGGTGTCGTCGACGAGGTCAATCAGCCGCAGCGTGTGGGCGATGTCGGTCTTCATCGCCGCGAGATCGCGGTTGTTGATCCCCAGCAGCCCGTAGGAACGGTCGGGGAACCCGACGTGCGGGCGGACGCGCAGGAGGTTCTCCATCGAGTGCACCTCGACCAGCGTGGTCAGTTGCAGCTCCCGCGCCAGGATCATCAGGTCCACCATCTCGCTCTGGCTCAGGCACTCGGCGATCAGCAGGATCGCGTCGGCCCCGAACGCCCGCGCCTCCCACACCTGGTAGGGGTCGATGATGAAGTCCTTCCGAAGCACCGGCAGCGGCACCGCGTCGCGCACCTTGTGGATGTACTCCAGTTTCCCCGCGAAGAACTTCTCATCGGTCAGGCACGAGATCGCGGCGGCCCCCGCGCTGTGGTAGCGTCTGGCGATGACCGCAGGGTCGAAATCCTCCCGCTCGTACTCGGGCCTGATCCACCCCGCCGAGGGGCTCTTGCGTTTGATCTCGGCGATGATCGCGGTGTCGGTGGCCCCCTGGTGGCGCACGACCGCCTGGAAGAAGTTCCGCGGGCGACCCAGTTCCTCGATGCGTTCCTTCAGCGCCTCGACGGGCACGCGAGACTTCGCCGCTTCGACCTCGGTCCGCTTGTGCGCCACGATGTCGGCGAGCGCACCCGTGGCCCGCCACGACGCGGTGGGGGAGTCGTCGCCGTTCTCGGCGGGGTCGGCCCCGTCGCGCGGCGGCTTGCCGTACCCCGAGGTGTCGTCGGGGTCGGGCGGAGGGTTGCCCTCGGGCTGTTGCGAGTCCGCGTCGCGCATGGGGGACATTATCGCCGGGATCAACCCTCGACGTGACCGAACCCTCAACCCCGCGGCGCATCGGAACAGCGACCGTCAGGGAGCGGCCGCCGTTTCGCTCGTCACCCTCGCTCCAGTCGCGATTGCACAGCAGGCACCCGCCGGCTCAGACCCAGCTCCGACCACCTCAGACGCCCCCGCCCCCGCCTCCGCCGCGATGCTCATCGGCGGGGCGCTCGTATGGGTTTGGTGCGCCGTGCTGGTCTACCGCCACGGCCGAGCGGCGCTCGCCTCGAAAAGGCTGCGCGAGTTGCCCGCCCCCGCCCCCGCCGATGCCCCGGTCCCACTCACCCACCCAATCCCCGGCGTGGTGCTCGTCCTCTGTGGCCTCGCCGTGTGGCTGATTCAGCCGATGGGCGCGGCGATGTCGCTCGCGCTGCTCGGAACGCCGACGAGTGGATCAGCCGAGGGAATAACCCCGACGCTCCGCGACAGCGCCGCCGCCTCGCTCGGGGCCTACCTGTTGGGTGTCGCGCTCATCGCCGGGATGGCCTTCGTGATCCCCGGCGTGTGGCGAGCGATCGGCGCCAGTCTGCCGCTCCGCGCACTGGCGAAGTGCCTCGGGCAATCCGCGGCGTGGTCCGTCGGCGCGGGGCTCGCGGTCTACCTCGTCGGCGCACTCGCCGTGTGGGGGGCCGAGATCATCGCCACCTGGCGCGGCACCGAAGGCCCCGGCAGTGTCGCCCATTCCACCCTCTCGAAACTGCTCGAGCCCGCGGATGCCGCGGCGGGCGCAGGGCTTTTCGGGCACGACGTGTGGTGGTGGGGCACGGTGCTGGGCGTCACCGTCGGCGCGCCGATCATCGAAGAGTTCATCTACCGCGGCTTCATCCAGACCGGCCTGCTCCGCCTCACGCGCTCGGGCCCGATCGCGATTGTCGCGACGAGTCTGATGTTCGCCCTGGCCCACTGGTCCGCCGTGGAAGCCCACGCCCTCGTGACGCTGTTTGTGCTCAGCCTGTGCTTCGGGATGGCCCTGGAAAAGACGGGAAAACTGTGGGTCTGCGTGCTCATGCACGCGGCGTTCAATATCGGGAACATCGTGATGGCGATGGCGTGAGGAGAACAGCAGACCAGCAAAGCAGCAGAACAGCAAATCAGGAAAAGAGAGCCGATCAGCAAGTCCGAATCTGCTGCTCTGCTGCTCTGCTGCTCTGCTGCTCTGCTGTTTTGCTGCTTCACCCTCCCGGAAACTCCCACTCCTCCCCCGGCGTGTACCGCAGCATCCCGTAGAGGGCCTTGCGGTCCTGTACCCGGTCCACAAACGCCCCCACGTGCCCGTCGCGTTTGAGATCACCCAGAATCCGCGACACCTCGCCCATCGCCGCTCGCAGCGTCGTCACCGGCCAGATCACACACTGATACCCCGCCGAAGCGAAATCACTCAGCGGGATGATCGGCGTCTTCCCGAACTCTGTCATGTTCGCCAGCAGGTACGGCCGGCGCGGCAGCCGCCTCATCGCGTCAGCGAACTTCTTGAACTCATCGAGCGACGCCAGCCCCTCCGGGAAAATCATGTCCGCCCCCGCCTCGACATACGCCCCCGCCCTCGAGACCGCGGCATCGAACGACTCCACGCCCCGCGCATCGGTCCGAGCGCACACCACGAACCCCTCTCCGTCTGTCCCGCGCATCCCGTCGCGCGCACGCGCCGCCGCCCGCACCTTCTCCACCATGTGATCCACCGGCACGAGCTTCTT
>CAYZFW010000470.1:0-2771 GCA_964477615.1 uncultured Phycisphaeraceae bacterium
TGTGCCCACGATGGGGGCCCTTCACGAGGGTCACGCGGCACTCGTCCGACACGCCGCGGCTGTCGCCGCCCCGCGCCGGCTTCCGGTGGTCGTGAGCGTGTTCGTGAACCCCACACAGTTCAACGATCCCAAGGACCTTGAGCGCTACCCGCGCACGCTCGACGCGGATGTCGCGTTGTGCGAAGCCTCCGGGGCGACGTGTGTCTTCGCGCCGAGCGTCGAGACGATCTACCCAGGCGGCGACCGATCGAGCGCGCGGGTTCCGGCACTCCCCCCCGCTGCCACCGCGTCCGCGCTGGAGGACGCGCACCGCCCCGGCCACTTCGCCGGGGTGTGCCAGGTGTGCCTGCGGCTGTTCGATCTTGTGCGCCCGGTTCAAGCGGTGTTCGGCGAGAAAGACTGGCAGCAGCTCGCGGTGGTGCGGGCGATGGTGGCCGCCGAGATGCCGACGCTCGAGATCATCGGCCACCCCACGGTGCGCGAGGCCGACGGGCTTGCGATGAGCAGCCGCAACACGCTGCTGATGCCGCAGGACCGCCGGCGGGCGCCGTCGATGGCGCGGGCGCTGGAAGAGGCGGGGCGGCATGACGACCCGGCGGAAGCGGAGTCCGCGGGCCGGCGCGTGCTGCTGGCCAACCGGCTGGTGCCGGAGTACGTCGCGGTGCGCGACGCCGCGACGCTCGGCCCGGTGAAACAGGGCCGTCCCGCGCGCGTGCTGGCGGCGGCGCGGTGCGGAACAGTGCGTCTGATCGACAACGCCGTGTGGCCCGGTTTCCATGTGGATACCGATAAAACCGGCGGGTAATCCCCGGTTCCGGCGTCAAGCCCGCGTGAAACCGACGGGGTCGTTCTTCCGTATACCTCAGTGGGAAGAGTCAGTCCACCACAGACCGAGCAAGGGTGCGTTTGAAGGACCGGCGTGAAACACCGCGGAAGTGTCCTCTCCCCTCTGTGCCCCGTCCGTGCTGCCTGAACTTTCCCGACATGGAGGGGAACCGCAGGACTCGCCGACACGATTCCCAGCGCGTTCCGTCGGCGGATGGAACCGTCCGACCTCTTCTTCAGTGTCGCGGAAGCCGACCGCAGCGCGCCGTCCTCTCGCGCTCCGGCGGCTTCTGCGTTTTTTGGGGAAGGCATGAGGCATCGAGGCATCAAGGCATCGCGACGACGCGACCGGATCGGGCGAGGATGCCTCATCTCGTTGTGGCGTCGCGGTGCCTTGATGTCTCTTGCCTCGATGCCTACTGCCCAAACAGATTCTTCGCCCCGAACATGCCCTGGTTCTCGAAGAACTCGAGAGCCTCGGGCACGCTCTTGAAGACCTTGCTGGCGGTCTCGGTGATGAAGGGGCTGGGGCTCTTCTTGGGCTTCCAGACGATGTACACCTCTTTGGTGTGCTCGAAGGCGTGCTGGAGTTCGCGTTCGACGCCGCTGGAGAGGCCCGGGACGCCGCCGGGGAGTTCGGGGACGAGGCTGACGATCATGTCGCTTTGATCGATCAGCTTGAAGTCTCGCATGTAGATCTGGCCGTCCACATCCCCGGCGATGTCGAGGATTTCGCGCACGCTGACCTTGATCGGCTTGCCGGAAGCAGCCCGGCTGCCGCCGAACGAGTGTGGGGCGACCTCGAGGAATTCCTTGCCCTCACGGGCCGCGACGAGTCCGCGCTCAAGAAGCAGTTTTTCATCCACGTCGCCGGGGTCGAAGGTGACGAAGTGCTTGGCCAGTTCGGCGCGGAAGAGGTCGATTTCCGCCAGCACGTCGGGCATGTCGACGACGTGGCTCATGGGGAACGAAGGGTAGACCTTTTTCATCTGCGGGCGGCAGATGAGGCGGAACGCCGTGCGCACCGTGGGGTCGTGGCGCCCGCGAGAGAGGATGTAGAAGGGCTTGCCCATGGCCTGGGCCATGAGCTCGGTGGCGAGGATCTCCTCCTCGCGCCACACCATGCAGTCCTTGAGGGTCGCGTCGATCTCGAAGTCGCGGTGCAGGCGGTGGTGGACGACCTCGATGTTGTCGACCAGGCAGATGAAGAGGTCCGGGTTGCACTCGCGGATCTGGTCGAAGTCAAACGCCGCGAAAAGGCCGTGCCGCCAGCGGAAGGTCGCGTGGGTGTTGACGATGAGGTTCGTCTTGCCGGCGCTCTGAGCGATGACGTCCTTGAACGCCGCGCGGCGCAGCGAGTGCAGGCGGCTCCACGGCAGATCAAGAATCCGCCCCGGCCGAACATCCGGTGCCTCGGCGTACATCAGGTCGCCGATGTTGTAGAGGGCGACGGGCTCGCCCTGCTGGCCCGCGAAGTCGACGACGCCGCGGAGGTAGTCCTTCTTGTCCATTCCGATCTGGCCGGTGACGATGGCGCGCATAGGGAGGCAGTGTAGTGCGAAGCAGGATTCCGCCCAGCGGAACGGGCGATCCCGGGCCGCGTCCAAGAAAAACGCCCGCCGGTGAGGGCGGGCGCTGGAGGGTTTGAACTGTGCCCGGCGGTGCGTCAGGTGGACTGGGCCCCGGCGACCTCGGGCTTGGGGGCCGAGTCGGTAGGTGCCGCGGGCGCGGCCTGGCCCGGGTCGGACGCGGTGAAGGTGAGCTTCTCCTCGCCCTCGGCCTTCGACACCACGATGCGGCTCTTGCCCTGGAAGCTCCCGCTCAGCAGGCTCTCGCTCAGCGGGTCTTCCATGTAGTTCGAGATGGCCCGGCGGAGCGGCCTGGCACCGAAGTCGGGGTTGTAGCCCTTCTCGATCAGGAAGTCCTTGGCGCTCTGCTCGAGTTCC
>CAYZFW010000471.1:0-2766 GCA_964477615.1 uncultured Phycisphaeraceae bacterium
CGACCTGTTCGCCGAGCGGCTGGGTGTGCAGCGACGCGTGGCCGCGATGTCGGCCGCGGGATCGGGGGCCGCCGAGGCGTTCGTACTGGTGGCGCCGATCCAGGCGCTGATGCAGGGTGTCCCGGAGCCGTCACGTCTTGACGAACTCGCCATCACGCTCCGCACCGGGGACGCGCGTGGGCACGGGGCGGTCGTGCGCTGGCTCGAGCACGCCGGGTATTCGCGCGTCGATTCGATCAGCGAGCCCGGGGACTTCGCCGTCCGCGGTGGGATCCTCGATGTGTTCCCGCCCGGCGGGGGCACCGGCGGTGAGGCGGTGGGCGCGAAGTCGCTCGGAGCTTCCGATCCAGGCGTCCCCGTCCGAATCGACTTCTTCGGCGACGAGATCGAGTCGATCCGGGAGATCGACCTCGCGACCATGGGGTCCGACCGAAAGGTCGGCAGTGTCGAACTCGTGGGTGCGAGCCTGAAGCAACTCACCGAGGGCGAGGCCGCGTCCGCCAACCTGCTTTACCTGTTGCCGCGCGAGTGGATCGCGGTGGTGTCGGAACCATTGGAGGTCACCGAGCAAGGGCGCGGCTATTACGAGCGGGTGACCGATGCCCGCGGCATCACCGGGCCGCCGGCGGTGTTCAAGGCGCTGCGCGAGCGCTTCCGTGCGTTCTGCACGCTGTCCTCGTTCTCGGGCGGCGCCGTCAAGGACACGCTCATCCCGGTGTCGAAACTGCGGGAGTTCAGCCGCGACGCGGCGGAGGCGGTGAAGGAACTGGGCGAGATGACCGCCGACCACCGCGTGCTGGTGGTGTGCCAGAACGAGGGCGAGCACGCGCGGTTCCGCGAGTTGGCGGGGGAGTTTGCGCCGGGTAAGGTGATCGAGTCGATCGTGGGCTATGTCCACCGGGGGTTTGTGTGGGGAGAGCAGAGCGGGGAAGAGCACGGCTTGTCGAGGACGCCAAGCCGTGGCACGGGAGAAGGCGAGTTCGCGCTCGCGGTGGTGCCGTACCACGAGTTACTGCACCGTTACCAGACGCGCCGGCGCATCCGCAAGCTTCGGGGCCGTTCCGACAAAGCACAGGATGCGTTCATCGACATCGAAGTTGGTGACTATGTGGTTCACGCGGACCACGGCATCGCGCGGTTTACCGGGCTGAAGCTGATGAAGCCGATAGCCGTGAAGGCCACGGCGGAGAAGGAGGCGCAGGCCCGCCTCGCCCAGGCCGCGCCGCTTTCGCTGATGAAGTCGAAATCGAAGGATGGCGTTGCGCCGGCCGGGGTCTTCCGCATCGCCTCCGGCGTGGGGCCGAATGCCGCGAAGAAGTCCGATGCCGAGCCGGAGGAGGAGTACCTCACGCTGGAATTCGCCGCGGGAGCGAAACTGCACGTCCCCGCCACGCAGATCGACCGTGTACAGAAGTACATCGGCGGGCACGCGGGCAAGCCGCCGCTCTCGACCCTCGGCGGCAAGCGCTGGCAGAACCAGAAAGACAGCGTCAAGGAGTCCGTCAAGGACCTCGCCAAGGAGCTCCTCCGCGTGCAGGCCGCCCGTGAGACGCTCCCCGGCACGCGCTACCCCGACGATACCGCGTGGCAGAAGGAGTTCGAGGCCGAGTTCCCCTACGAGGAAACGCAGGACCAGCTCGCCGCGCTGTCTGAAATCAAGAAGGACATGACCACCGCCCGCCCCATGGACCGCCTCCTCTGCGGCGACGTGGGCTACGGCAAAACCGAACTCGCTATCCGCGCCGCGTTCAAGGCCGTCGAGTACGGCAAGCAGGTCGCCGTGCTCGTGCCCACCACCATCCTCGCCGAGCAGCACGAGCGGACGTTCAGGTCGCGTTTCGCAGATTACCCCTTCCGGGTCGAGAGTCTGTCGCGATTCAAGACGACGAAGGAGTCCAACGACATCCTCGCCGCCGCCCGCAAGGGCCAGGTGGACATCCTCATTGGCACCCACCGCCTGCTGAGCAAGGACGTGCGCTTCGCCGACCTCGGCCTTGTGATCGTCGACGAGGAGCAGCGCTTCGGTGTCGAGCACAAGAACGCGCTGCTGGGGCTGCGCATGACCGCCGATGTGCTGACCCTCTCGGCCACGCCCATCCCGCGAACGCTGCACATGGCGATGCTCGGGCTGCGGGATATCTCCTCGCTCACCACCGCGCCGATGGACCGCCGGGCGGTGGTGACGGAGGTGTGTCCCTATAACGAGAAGCGGCTGAAGCAGGTGATCGAGCGCGAACTCGCCCGCGAGGGGCAGGTGTTCTTCGTCCACAACCGCGTGCACAACATCAAGTCCGTCGCCGACGACATCCAGAAGATGGTGCCCGACGCGAAGATCCTCATCGGCCACGGCCAGATGCCCGACGACGAACTCGAGAAGGTGATGCGGGCGTTCATCAACCGCCAGGCGGACATCCTCGTCTCGACGACGATCATTGAAAGCGGTATCGATATCCCGACCGCGAACACGATGATCATCAACATGGCCGACCACTTCGGCCTTTCGGAGCTGCACCAGCTCCGCGGCCGCGTGGGTCGGTACAAGCACCGCGCCTACTGCTACCTACTGCTGCCGCCGGACCGCCCGCTGACGGACATCGCGGCCCGCAGGCTCCGCGCCATCGAGGAGTTCAGCATGCTCGGCGCCGGGTTCAAGATCGCCATGCGCGACCTCGAGATCCGCGGCGCCGGCAACCTGCTGGGCGCCGAGCAGAGCGGGCACATCGCGACGGTGGGCTACGACATGTACTGCCGCCTGCTGGAACAGGC
>CAYZFW010000472.1:0-2754 GCA_964477615.1 uncultured Phycisphaeraceae bacterium
ATCCGGGGCACCCTCGCCGCCAACCCCTCCAAGAGAACCGTTGTCACGTCGTCGATCGAGCACGAGGCGGTGCGCGAGACGCTCTCGGACCTCGCTAAGCGTCACGGCGTCACCGTGCGGACGCTGCGGGTCGGGCTCAGCGGCGTGGTGGACCCGCGCGATCTCGCCGAACTGCTGGATGACTCCGTCGCGCTCGTGAGCGTGATGTGGGCGAACAACGAGACGGGCGTGGTGCAACCGATCCGCGATCTCGCGCCCATCTGCCGCGATCATGGCGCGATCTTGCACTGTGATGCCACGCAGGCGGTTGGTCGCGTGCCGATGGATGTCGGTGCGTTGACGGTGTGCGACTTGCTGTCATTCTCGGGCCACAAGATGCACGGGCCCAAGGGGGTTGGCGCGTTGTGGGTGCGCTCGAACGCGCCGGGGCTGCCGCGTGTCGCGCTTGTGCCGCAGACCCCCGGGACGCAGGAGAAGGAGCGCCGCGGCGGCACCGAGAACACACCGGGCATCATGGGCTTTGCCGCGGCGTGCGAGGCCGCGGCGGAATGGCTCAAAAACCCCGAAAATCCGGGCAGAATCGCGGAACTTCGGAACCGTTTGGAAGCGGGCATCCTGGCACGCGTGCCGGGCGCGGCCGTGAACGCGGCGGGCGCGCCGGAGCGACTGTGGAACACCACGAACATCGCCTTCCCAAAGCTCGAAGCCGAAGCGCTGCTGCTTCTGCTGAGCGAGCGTGGGGTGTGCGCGTCCGCCGGCGCGGCGTGCAGCAGCGGGTCGCTCGATCCGTCGCCGGTGCTCCTTGCCATGGGTGTTCCGGAAACATTCGCCCACGGGTCGCTGCGGTTCAGCTTGTCGCGCTTCACCACGGCGGCGGAGATCGATGAAGCGATGGAGATCATCCCGGCGTGCGTCGAGCGCCTGCGCGGCAGCGCGACGAGCGTGCGGTGACGACGGCGCGGCGCGCGACCGCTCGACACAACCTGTAGCGATCTTGAGAAAATCCACTCAACCTCTTGACGCGGATACACCGATAGAGGTAGAGTCCGCACAGATGTGACCACAGTTGGCGCTGATCCGAGTCACACATCCTCAAGCTCCGAACCTTTAGAGGAGGCTCCCATGGCCAAGAAGACCGCGAAGAAAGCCAAGAAGAAGACCGCCAAGAAAGCCAAGAAGAAGGCTTCCAAGAAGTAATCTCTTGCAGGCGGCTTCCCCGCTCGTTCGGTACGAGAGTGCCGGGCGGGAGGAAGTCCAAGACTCAGTTTCACGCATCGAAGTCTCGAACTAATCGAAAAACAGGGACCGACTTTGGTCCCGACAGCGCCAATCAAACGATCAGGGCGGGCCACACAGGGCCCGCCCTCCTCGTTTTTTGGGGGGAGACATCAAGGCCGGGTGCCACGCCTTGGCTTCCAAGCCAAGCCGTGCTCTGCTGCTGAGAAAGCGAGAAAGCACGGTTTGTTGAGGACGCCAAACCGTGGCACGTTCCCGAGCACCGAGGGCCCGCGCTGTTACTCCACGACCCGAAGCCCCGGCACCGGGTTGCCGTGCTGGTCTTCGATGAAAACGCCGAAGCCCCAGCCGCCGGCGGCCTGGCTGACCTTGATGAGGATCTCGTTCCGGCCCGCTTTCAGTGGGATGGGGAAGCGGTCGTCTTTGGCGTTGTACCCGCGCTGGGTGTCCTTGCGGAAGCACTCCTGACCGTTCACCCACACCGCGGCCCCGTCGTCGGAGCCAAGCGCCATGATCGCCTTGGTCGCGGCGGGGCACTCGACCCACGTCACGGCGTAGGCGAGGGCATCGAAGCGCTCGACGCCGAAGGCCTTGTGGAGATCAACGAAGAGTTCTTTGCACGGGTCGTCACCCGAGTTGAGGGTTCGGACGACCTTCGTCCAGCCCACGGTACCGTTGGGCCCGGTGCCGACACCGGGGTAGGTGGCATTGAGGTCCACGGCGCGGCGCTCGTCGATGGGGTTCTTCGACAGGCGGTGTTCGATCGGCAGGTCGGAAGCGTCGAACGGCCCGAGCACATGCCACTGGTTGATCGAGGGGCAGAAGGTGTGACGGGTCGAGAGTTCGACCTTCGTGCCCCGCGCCTCGATGCTCACGCGCGTGACGAGCTCCCCCGCGCCGGGGACACCGGCAGAGGACAGCGTGGCCGCGGCGGACAGGCCCTTGCCCATCGCCAGACGTGTCGGCACACCCGTGGCGACCGACGCGTTCTCGGTGGTCAACTTCCACGACTCGGAGGGGATCGATGCGAAGTCCACGCGGACCACCGCGTCGCCCGCGAACTCGAACCGTGGGGCAAACGCGACGTTCGCCTCGGCGCCGATCCGCCCCTGACCACGGGCGGCGATGGTGACATCGCACGACAGCCCCAGCAGGCGGGCGTGCGCCCGCTGCTTCACGTCCGCCGAAGCCGACGACGCTGCGATGTCGTCGATGAACTTCCAGGCGTTCGTTTGCATCGCGGCGGCGCGGCGCATGGCCTCAGCGGGGTCGGTGCCGAGCAGCGGGCGGATGGCGGCGGCGTCGCGGATGGACGCCGGGGCGGCGGTGCCCATGAGTGTGACAAGGTCGTCGAGCACGTTGAGTTGGCCCATCAGGCCGCGCCGGATCGGCTGGTCGTCGACAGTGGACAGGGCGGCCTCGATGCGGATGTCCCGGTTGGTGGGCACTCGGGCGGTGCGGACGCTGAGTCTGGCAGTGGCGGCGTCGTACCACCAGCCGTGGCCGGGGGCCTCGGCG
>CAYZFW010000473.1:0-2753 GCA_964477615.1 uncultured Phycisphaeraceae bacterium
CGCCGGTCCGTCGCCTGCGCGGCGCGTTCCGGCGCGGGTGAACAAAGAACTCACAGGCTCTGTGCCACTGACCCGTCTGCGGGTCAGTGCGTTCGTTTCACCACGTTCCCGAGTCAGTGGTTTCCGCGGTCGGCGGCGGACACCGTGCGAACTCGCCGCCAGCCGCTAGGCTCCCCGCATGGGCAACCTCTTCACGGCACCGCCGCCAGGCTCGCTCCCGCTTGTCGCCCCGTCGATTCTCGCCGCGGATTTCGCCGACATGGCCCGCGATGCCGGGCAGGTGCTGCGCCCGCCCTCGGACGGCGGCGCCGGTGCCGACCTATTGCACGTCGACGTGATGGACGGTCACTTTGTCCCCAATCTCACGCTCGGCACCGACATGGTCCGCTGCCTGCGCAAGCACCTGCCGCACGCGTTCCTTGATGTCCACGTGATGGTGAGCGATCCGGAGCAGTACCTCGAGGCCTTCGCCAAGGCCGGCGCAAACCACTACACCTTCCACATCGAGCCGGTGATTGACCCGCGCGCGGGGACGGGGATGAGCCCACTGAGCGCTCAGTATGACCCACGCCGGCTCGCGGACCAGGTTCGGAAACTCGGCCTCACGGCGGGCCTGTGCCTCAACCCGCCCACACCGGTCGAGGCCGTCATGCCGTATGTGGGGGACTTCAATCTCATCCTGGTGATGAGCGTGAACCCCGGCAAAGGCGGGCAGAAGTTCATGCCCGAGGTCCTCGACAAGGTGCGGGCGCTGCGGACCCGGCTGCGCCCCGACCAACGCCTGCAGATGGACGGCGGGGTCTCGCCCGCCACCGCTGCGGCGTGCCGAGAGGCCGGCTGCGATGTGCTTGTCGCCGGCTCGGCGGTGTTCGAGAAGCCGCACGCGGAGCGGGCACGCGCGGTGAAGATGTTGCGCGGCGCTTGATCGCGCCGAAGCAAAATCTGTATTGACAAGCATGCAATGCACGCCTAGCCTGCGAAAATCGGCCGTAGGCTTGTTTGCCTTTGCACTGGCCGAAACATTTCGGGGGTGATTCATGTCGATGATCGATCTGGTCAACGTCTCGGTGTCGGTGCGCCCTGAGCTGGTCGTTCCGGTGGCCATTGGGCTGGTCATGTGGGCTCTGAAGGATGTTCGACTTCGGGGCTCTCCCGCAGCAACCGTCCATCACAGAAACAGCAAGAAGCCAGTCGCGCGGATTCGATGTCTTCGCCGGAGGCCAAAGCGCGATTCGAGGCATCGGGGCATATGAACGCATAGCAAACGCGTATTCGGGACTCGGTGTTTGTCGCGACCGCTCACGCCACAAACGCCCGCTCCGCCACATCGATCGCGCGCACCAGCGCCGCGGCTTTGTTCACCGTCTCCATGTACTCCGGCTCGGCCTGCGAGTCAGCGACGATGCCCCCCGAGGCCTGCAGGTGGTAGGTCCACGTGCCGTTCTCGAGCATCGCCGTGGGGACCACGATGGTGCGGAGCGCCAGCGCGATGTCCATCTCGCCGTTGAGCCCGGCGTAGCCCAGCCCGCCGCCGTAAGGCCCGCGCCGCAGCGGCTCGAGTTCGTCGATGATCTGCATGGCCCGGATCTTCGGTGCGCCCGAGATGGTGCCGACGGGGAGGCAGGCGCGGAGCGCCTCCCAGCAGCCCACGCCGTCGCGGAGTTCACCGGTGACGGTTGAGCTGATGTGCATCACGTGGCTGTACCGCTCCACCTCCATCACGTGCGGGATGCGCACGCTGCCCGGCCGGGCCACCACGCCGACGTCGTTGCGGCCGAGATCGACGAGCATGATGTGCTCGGCCCGCTCCTTCTCGTCGGCGAGCAGTTCCTTCTCGAGCGCGAGGTCATGCTCCGGCGTGTCGCCGCGCCGACGCGTCCCCGCCAACGGCCGGTTCGTCAGCGTGTACGGGGTACGTCGGCTCTCCGAGCCGACATCTCGTGAAGACGATCCTTCCTCGGGGAGTCCATTCGAGCCTTCTGAGCGCCTTGACGAGTTGTCGGCTCGGAGAGCCGACGTACCGAGATCCGAGGATCCCAGACGCACCCGGCACAGGATCTCCGGGCTGCTCGCCACGAGGATGCACCCCTCGCACTGCATGTAAGCCATGTACGGGCTGGGGTTCACCGCCCGCAGGGCCCGGTACACATCGAACGGGTCGGCCTTGCTCTTGCGCTCGAAGCGCTGCCCCAGCACCACCTGGAAGATGTCCCCGGCCTTGATGTACTCGCGGGCTTTCTCCAGCATCCGCGCGTGGTCCTCGCGCGTCATGTTGGATTCGCCGGGGGCGGCCCGGTGCCCGACGTCCAGCACCCCCGCGGGCAGCGGCTTGCTGTGCGTCTGCAACGCCGCCAACGTGCGCTCCAGCGCGGCACACGCGTGGTCATACGCCGCGCCGAGTGAGGCTTCGGTCCCGTCCGAGGGCGCTTCCACCAGCCTGATGATGTGGACCGCTTTGTCCACGTGGTCGAAGATCACCACCTCGTCGTAAAAGCCGAAGTGCAGATCGGGGAGCTTGCGGTCGTCCGCAGGCGCTGAAGCAAACGGCAGTTTCTCCGGCTCGGCGTACCGCACCGTGTCGTACCCCGCGAAGCCAACCCAACCGCCCAGGAAGCACGTCGGCAACGGCCCGTCTCCGGGCTGGCGCGACGGGACGTGCAGACTCAGGTGGGCCGTGATCCGCCGCGGTACCAGCAGGGGATCGCGCTCTTCGGTCTCTTTCAAGCACTGTTCCTGGCGAACGCAGGCGGCGC
>CAYZFW010000474.1:0-2743 GCA_964477615.1 uncultured Phycisphaeraceae bacterium
CACCGGGTCGCCGGCCTTCTCGCACTCGAGGCGGCACGAGGGGACGCGGTCCATCTGGCCCGCGCCCGCGCCGAACATCAGTGTGGCACCCTGCTCGGACACTCCGCCCACCACCACCGCGTTGCTGCTGAGGTGTTTGACGATCGTCCACAGCACGGCGGCGGCGGAAAGCCGGGCCGGGCTCGGGGCCGGGCCCGCTCGGTGGTGCCATGAGGCGGTGTCGGCTTGCGCTGAATCACGGCTCTGAACCAGCAGCCCGCCGGCGATGGACTTTACCGTGACGTCTCGGGCTTGCTCGGTGCCGTTCGATGTCGGGCCGTTGCCGTTGTGGTGCGCGGCGGTGGCCGCGGGTACCGCCATCAACCGCACGTTGGCCCAGCGTGCCCGCAGGGTGTCGAGGGCTTCGGGCGTGTACGAGGGGGCGAGGATGACTTCGAGAAACGCACCCTCCTGCGCCAGGCGCTGCGCCGTCCGCGCGTCGATCGGCGCCGAGCATGCGAGGATCCCGCCGAAGGCCGCGACGGGGTCGCCGGCGAGGGCGGCATCGACGGCGTCGAAGACGGACACCGCGGTGGCGGCGCCGCAGGGGTTGGCGTGCTTGATGACGCACGCCGCGGGGCGGGCGGTGTCGAGGGCCGCGAGATCATCCACCAGCGCGAGGGCGGCGGCGGCGTCGTTGAGGTTGTTGTAACTGAGTTCCTTGCCGTGCAGTTGCACCGCGCCGACGACGCTGGATCGGCCGCGCCCGCCGCTGCTCCCGGCCCCCGGGCGGAAAGCGGGGTCGCGGTACAGCGCCGCCTGCTGGTGCGGGTTCTCGCCGTAGCGGAGTTCCTGGTGCTTGGGGTAGGCGAGCCGGAAGACCTCGGGGAAGGGCGAGTGGTGCTCGGCTTCTCGGGCGCCGAACCAGGCGGAGATGGCGGTGTCGTACGCGGCGGTGCGAGCGAACGCCGCGCCGGCGAAGTGGCGGCGCAGCGCGAGCGTGGTGCTGCCGTCGTGGTGGTCGAGTTCGTTGAGCAGGCGGCCGTACTGGTGCGAGTCGGTGACAACGGTGAGGTAGGCGTGGTTCTTGGAGGCGGAGCGGATCATGGCGGGGCCGCCGATGTCGATCTGCTCGATGCACTCGTCGTCGTGGACGCCGGGCTTGGCGACGGTCTGCTCGAAGGGGTAGAGGCTGATGCAGACGAGGTCGATCGTGCTGATCGAGTGTTCGCTGAGGGCGCGGGCGTGAGCGGGGTTGTCGCGCACGGCGAGGAGGCCGCCGTGTACTTTGGGGTGGAGCGTCTTGACGCGTCCGTCCATCATCTCGGGGAATCCGGTGAGTTTCTCGACCGGGACGACGCCGACGCCGAGCGACTCGATGAACTTGGCGGTGCCGCCTGTGGAGACGATCTCGACGCGCCGGGCCGCAAGGGCGCGGACGAGCGGCTCAAGGCCGGACTTGTCGTAGACGGAGATGAGGGCGCGGCGGATGGGGACGAGGTCGGGCACGGGGGGCTCGGGAGTGGTTGAAAGCACAAAGCACAGATCACAAAGCACAGATTCGGATCGGGAGTGTGTGCGTGCTTGGTGGTGCGGGTGCTGGTGAGGGATTGGAGAGTCGGTGATACAGGCCGGGCAGCGGTTTCAGGGCCGCCGTTCCGAATTTGTGCTCTGTGCTTTGTGTTCTGTGTTCTCGCTCACCGCGGCGAGAGTTTGTCCACCGAGCCGTCCTTGTTCCCGATGTACAGGTCGCCGTCGACGAACGCGGCGGGGCGGACGGTCACGGCATTGGGAACCGGGGCACGGTCGTGTACGTCGCCGCGCTTGGCGTCGAGCGTCAGCAGCGTCCCCGCGGCCTTGTCCCACACCACCAGTTTCCCGGCCCGCACCGCGACCACGTCGCCCGAGACGTCTTTGCTTACCCACAGTTTCGCGCCGGTCGCGGCGTCGAACGCTGAGAGGCCGGCGCTGGGCACGTGGACGATCACGCTGCTCTCGTGGACGGCGGGCTGGGCGGTGAGCGGGTCGGGCGTGCGGACGCGCCACGACAGTTTGCCGGTGTCGGCGATGGCCCAGATGGACTGATCGGTGCCGGCGATGAAGACGGTGCCGTCGTTGGCCACGGGGTGGTTCGAGAGGCCGCCGAAGATGGTGCGGCGGCGCCCGAGGCTCTCGCCGTTGCGCGGATCGAGGACGAGTACATCGCCCGCCTGGCTGACGATGGCGACGAACGAGCCGACGCGGACGGGGTCGGCGGTGATGGTGCCGTTCAGGCGATAAGCCCAAGCCTTATAGCCGGTGGCGAGGCTGTGCCCCAGCACCTCGCCGGTGGAGCAGCCGAAGACGGCCATGCCGCTGACGACAACGGGGTGCGTGTTGGCGAGAGCGGCGAGGCGCTGGCGGGCCTTGATCTGGCCGGTGCGGACGTCGAGCACCTGCACTTCGGACTCGGAGCAGGCGTAGAGGTTGTCGCCCTCGCGTGCGTTGCCGACGAACTTCATCAGCGGCGAGCCGAGATCGAGCGACCAGCGGTTGCGCCCCGTGCCCGGCTCCATGACCGTGAGGATGTTTCGGTTGTCGTGGACGGCGACGATGTCGCCGAGGGCGTCGATGGACTTGATGCCGGCGCGGGCGTCCACCTGCGGGTAGCCGGTCCACTCGGGGCGGTAGCCTAGGGCGAGGATGGGGTTCGCCGGCTTGGCCTCGGGGGCAGGGGTGGGGGCGGGGGTGGCCGCGGAAGTCGCGGGCCGCGTTCAGCGCCACG
>CAYZFW010000475.1:0-2740 GCA_964477615.1 uncultured Phycisphaeraceae bacterium
TTGGGGTTGCCCTGCGCGTCGAGGATGGTGTCGCGGTTGGCGAGGTTCGCCGAGATGACGTCCATGCGCATTCTCTGCGCCACCATGCCGCTGACCGCGATGTCCAGGCTGCCATACATGCGCGTCGGTCTCCGTCAGTTCTGCGCGTCCGAGTCTTGAAACGCTGCCCGAGCCTTACGCACGCTCGCGGATCGCCGCCTCGATCAGGGCGACACGGTTCTTCAGCAAATCCGTGGCCAGCCGGAACGCCGCGGCGTTCTCCGAGAGGTCCTGCATCGCCCGCTCCAGGTCCCGGTTGTTTCGGTCGTGGAACATCACGTTGCCCGGCACCGGAGACGGGTTCAGCGTGAACGACGTTGGCGCGGGCCCCGCCCCCGGAGTCACCCGCACCTCATCCGTCGACTTCATCTCCAGGGGCGACATCGGCCCACCGGCCCGTTTCCGTTCCACCGCCTCGGCCAGCTGCGCCTGGAAGTCCCGCACCGAAACGTCCCGCGTCTGGTACCCCGGCGTGGTCAGATTCGCGATGTTCGAGAGGATGATCTGGTGCCGCTGCGCCGAGAACCGCGCCGCCGCCTGCAGCGTCGGGAGCGAGTCAGCGGCGATCACGGCGTCAATGAACATCGGTCATCCTCGCATCAGCCCGGACCACCGGAGCAAACCCGATGCCGGAATCACAGCTCCGCCTCCACCAGCCTCAACTGCTTCCACTTCTTCAGCTTGAGCCCCAGCGTCCGCACGCCGATGCCCAGCTCCTTCGCCGTCTTCACGCGGTGGCCGTTGTGACGATTGAGCGTGCCGACGATGACCTCGCGCTCAATCTCTTCCAGTGAGCGGCCCACCGCCGCGACAACCACCGGGTTGGCGGTCGTCTCGACCACACCCGTTGGGCGGAACGCGGCGACGGCTTCGGCAATCGACTTGGTCGGCGTAGGCACCGTCTGCGCCATCGGCGCCGCGGCCGGTGCCGCCGAAGCGCCCGGCCCCGTCAGCCAACCGCCGATGAGGTCTGCCGAGATCGACCCGCCGCGGCACAGGACCACCGCACGCTCGCACAGGTTCTGGAGTTCCCGCACGTTGCCGGGCCACCAGTAGGCGAGCATCCGCTCCATCGCGCTGTCCTCGATGCGCACCTCCGGCCGCCCCTCACGCCGGCATACCGATCGAACAAAGTGCGGCGCCAGCAGCGCCACGTCTTCGATCCGCTCGCGCAGGCTCGGCAGGTGCAGCGGCAGCACGTTGAGGCGATAGAACAGGTCCGACCGGAACCGCCCCTGCTCCACTTCACGGGCGAGATCGCGGTTGGTCGTGGCAACCACGCGCACGTCCACGCTCATCGAGAGGCTCGCGCCCACGCGCTCGAACGCACGCTCCTGCAGCACGCGCAGCAGCTTCGCCTGCACCTGGGGCCGGACCTCGCTGATCTCGTCCAGCAGAAGGGTCCCGCCGTGGGCGAGCTCGAAGCGGCCCTTGCGGAGCTTCTCGGCCCCGGTGAACGCCCCCTTCTCGTGCCCGAAGAGTTCGGACTCCAGCAGGCTCTCGCTCATGGCGGCGCAGTTCACGCCCAGGAACGGCTCGGCGGAGCGCGGGCTGAGTTCGTGGATCGCCCGCGAGACGACTTCCTTGCCCGCGCCGGACTCGCCAGAGATCAGCACCGTCCCGTGCGACGCCGCCACCGCGAGCAGGCGGTCCTTCAGCGCCCGCACGGCTGGAGAGTTGCCGATGATGCGGTCAAGGCCACGGAGGCCCGAATCGTGTGCGCCGACGCCCGCCTGCCCCGTGCTGCTGTCCTCACCAAAGCCGCCCGTGCCACCGCCGGCCGCGCCTGCCTTCAGCACGGCGTTCTCACGCTTCAGCCGCGCATGCTCCAGCGAGCGCTTGACCGCGATGACGAGTTCGTCACCCTCGAACGGCTTGGTGATGTAGTCGCTCGCCCCGAGCTTCATGGCCCGCACGGCGGTGTCCACCGTGCCGAACGCCGTCATCAGCACCACAGGCAGGTCGTCGTCGAACTCGCGCACCTTCTCGACCAGCTCGACCCCGGTCATGCCGGGCATCTTCAGATCGGTCACCACCGCGTCGGGACGACGCGAGGTGATGAGATCGAGGGCCTGATTCCCGCTCGCGGCGGCGAGGATGGTGAACCCCGCCCGCTGCAGCGTCACGCCGACACTGTCGCGGAGCATTTCTTTGTCATCAACAACCAGAACAGTGGGCATATGGGGTTCCGCAGGTAAAGGGTCCGGGGTCAGGCTTAGGTCTTGGGTCTTGAGGCTTGGGGCTTGAGGCTTAGAGAAAGTCGGCTATGGCTCATCAGGGTCAGGAGGCCCGGATTCCGGCACGATGAGTTCCACCGTCGCGCCAGCGGCGGGCGTGTTGTTGCGGATCGAGACCGACCCACCGTGCGCATCCATCACGCGGTGCACGATCGCCAGCCCGAGGCCGGTGCCGGTGTGCCGGGTGGTGAAGAAGGGGTTGAACACCCGGGCTAGCGCTTCCTCGGGCACGCCCGGGCCGGTGTCGGTGACGATGATGGCCACGGCGTCGCGCCGCTCCCCACCGGGGACCACGACTCTCCGCCGTTCGGCGCGAACCTCAACGCGCCGCATCGCCGCGCCATCGAACTCCCCCACCGCTTCGCAGGCGTTCCGAACGACGTTGGTGAGCGCGAGCGCCAGCAGCCCGGCGTCGGCGTAGAGCCGCGTGCCCGCCAGCGCTGCCGCGTCGGCGATGACCTCCA
>CAYZFW010000476.1:0-2735 GCA_964477615.1 uncultured Phycisphaeraceae bacterium
AAAGATCGTGCGGAATCCGCCGTAGAACAATCGCATCGCCCACTCGCAGGCGCTGGTGAAGGTGAAGTCGTCGAAGAGGCGGTCGATGTACGCGGGGAAATCGGTGTGGTAGACGCCGATGACGGGCACGCGGAGCATGCGGGCCGCGAGCAGACCGACGAGGCCGACGGGGCCGGGGGTCGAGACGTGGACGACGTCGGCCTGGTGCTCGTCGAGGTGGCGGAGCATCTTCAGCAGGGGCGGGAGCACGATGTCGAGCGTGTCGTAGCCGGGCATCTTGCGGTGGAAGACCGGTTCGAAGTTGAAGATGTTCGGGCGGGCAGGCACGGGCATCGCGGTGGAGGTGATGACCTGCAGGTCGCGCCCGGTGTCGAGGGCGCGGTCGGCGATGTTCTGGATGAACCGCGACACGCCGTTCACATCGCCGAGTGTGTCGGTGAAGAGACTGACGCGGAGCGGGCGGAAGGGGTGTGACCCGTGGGCAACGCCCGGCGTCGGGCCGCCCGAGGGAGAGCGCTTCGCGTGGTCGTCGTGTTCCAGTCGGGTGAGCAGGTCGCGCTCCTTGTTCTGGTGGAAGAGGGCGTAGACGGTGGGGAGCTGCGCCGCCGTCGCGAGGACGCCGGTGAGCAGCGCGCGGGCCGTCGCGGCGGTGTCCTTGTCCTGAACGGCCTGCATGAGCCCCTGGGCACACGACGCGGTGAGGGCGGCGGCGAGGTCGTCGATGAACGCCGCCATGTCCTTGTGGCGCGAGAACGCGGGCGCGTTCGTGAGCGATGCGGGTTCGAGCGACGCCGCGATGGTCGGGTGCTTCTCCAGCACGCCCGGGAGGGCGCGGGCGAGTTCATCGGCGATGGGCGCAAAGACGCCGGGCTTCGAGCGGGTGATCCGCGCCTTGGCCGCTTCGATCAGCAGCGACGTGTTCGACGGTGCAGGCAGGTCGGCCCCGGCGAAGCGGGCCACGGCGGCGCCCACCGCGCGGGCCTTGGCGCTGCCGCGGTTCGAGAGCGTGCGGGCGTAGTGCTGGGCCGAGACGGCCATCACCTGGTGGGCCAGGCGAGCCGAGTCGCCCGTCTCGCCGCCCACGGTTGCCCGTCCGGCCATGACGTGCTTCAGAAAGTCGGCGGGCGCGAGAGGGCCGCGGGACTCGGTGCCGTCGGTCGGGACGGCCGTCCACGTGCGCCCGATGTTCAGCAGGGCGTGGTCGTCGCTGCCGGCGGTGACGGCCTTGTCCCACGGGCGCATCCACAGCGCCCGCATGGCGTGACGGCGCTGCATCGCCTGCACCCGCGACACCGTCAGCCGCGACAGGTAGCGCTCGACCGCGAAGCGGTGCGTCCCCGCGTGCGCCCCATTGAGCGATTCCCACGCCTTGAACAGCAGCACGCAGCGTTCCAAATGCCACGGCGTCAGCCGCCCGTTCTGGCTGTACACCGGGTGGGCCAGCGCGTGGGCCAGGTTGTGCGTGTACAGCCAGTGAGCAAAGGCGTACACGTCCTCCCGCAGACGCAGAACGCCGATCTCCTCGTGCTGCGCCGGCGTCAGCCCCCACACCAGCACGTGCAACCGGCAGCGGTCTTCGGGGAAATGGACCGTCACCTCCTCCCCCACCACCACGCCCTCGAACCCGCGTTCGACCAGCGTCATCGCCCCCGCCACCGTGTCGTGGTCGGTGATCGTCACCAGGTCCATCCCCCGCGCCCGCGCCTGGTCGTACACCTTCTCCGGCGGCGAGTAACTCTCGGGAACGTCCAGCACCCCCAGCCACGGGACCACCGGCGCCCGGCTGGCGCTGCTGTGGCAGTGCATGTCCATCTTTGTGGTGACGGTCATGGGCGGTCTCCGTGCGCGGGCGTGCGGGCGACGCCGAGTCTATGGCCCGGCGGCTCGTCATCGTCGCGTCGGGCAACGGTGCCCCAGCCGCACACACAATCATGCCCGGATCCAAACCCACGCCACACATCGGACCGCCTTTGCCACGTGCCCTTTGCCGTTCCCACTCCCGCCACCCACTCTCGCCCCCCGGCGTTACCATCCCCGCATGCCCCTCACCCGCGACCAACTCGCCGTGCGTGCCGCTCAGGAACTCCGTGACGGCATGATCGTCAACCTCGGAATCGGCATCCCCACGCTTGTCGCCAACCACATCCCGCAAGGCACGGACGTCTGGCTGCAATCCGAGAACGGGCTGCTTGGGATCGGTCCCTTTCCCGAAGAGAGCCGCGTGGACGCCGACCTCATCAACGCCGGGAAGCAGACCATCACCGCCCGCAAGGGCGCCTCGTTCTTCTCCTCGTCCGACTCCTTCGCCATGATCCGCGGCGGGCACATCGACCTGTGCATCCTCGGCGCCATGGAGGTCAGCGAGCAGGGCGACATCGCCAACTGGATGATCCCCGGCAAGCTCGTCAAAGGCATGGGCGGGGCGATGGACCTCGTGGCGGGCGTCAAGAAGGTCGTCGTCACGATGGAGCATTGTTCGAAGGATGGAAAGAGCAAGATCGTGCCGCAGTGCTCGCTGCCGCTGACGGGGCGGCGGTGCATCGATATGGTGATCTCGGACCTGTGCGTGCTGAAGATGGACCCTGCGAAGGGCGTGTTCCGGCTGATCGAGGTGGCGCCGGGCGTGACGGTGGACGAGGTGAAGGCGAAGACGGCGGCAGAGATTCTGGTGGAGGGTGAGGTTGGGGTGGGGACGGTGTGAGGGCGCTCGGACGGGGGGCACAGTTCGGCATCGG
>CAYZFW010000477.1:0-2725 GCA_964477615.1 uncultured Phycisphaeraceae bacterium
GGGGTCGAGTTTTCCGCCCGGCAGGATGAAATCACCCGCACCGCCGCCCGCCCCCGAGGCTTCGTCGATCGGCTGGGTGTCGTCGGGTGAAAACGCCATCATTGAACATCAACACCAGACGTTGGGCGAGGCTGGACGGTCTCCGGCTGGCATGCTTCCGTCTTCGGAAGCATGTCCCGCGCCCGTTGAACAGGCCTGCACCATGCTTCCGCCGACGGAAGCATGCCACCCGCTCGAGCCGACGAGAACCACTCAGTTCGGCTTCGGCTCCGCGGGCTTCGGATCAGCCGCGGGGGCGGGAGCAGGCGAAGGCACCGTCGGGTCCGCAGGCTTCGGTGCAGACGACGACTCAGGGAACTTCCGTCCGCCCATCGCCTTCTCCACTTCCTCCGGCGTCAGCTTCTGAATCTGCACGCCGGGCGGCGCGTTGAGAATCCGCGGCTCGCCCATCTCACCGCCGCCCATCGGCGTCGCGGTCGCAGAGATCGGCCCGCCCGCCGCGGGGGCCGGCGCATCGGGCTCGCGCGCCGACTCCGGTAGATCCGCCTTGGCAAAGATCGGCTTGATGTTCTTGAGTTTGCCCAGGTGCGCGATCCGCTCCTTGGCCTTGATCTCCTGGTCCGCGAAGCCGAGTGTCTTGGCCTGCGATTCCAGTTCCTGCATGGTCTTGATCGCGCCGTCGATATCACCGCCGTCGGCCTGCACCCCCGCGCGGAACCACCGGGCCTGCTGCTTCAGAGCCGCCGGAGCGGCCTTGTCGCCCAGGATCGCATCGATCAGCTTGTCCGCGTCGGCCATCATCTGCCGCTTGCCCGCCTCGTCGAGCTTGTCCTCGGGCTTGGGCGCGGCGAGATCGGTCCCGGGCTTCAGCCCACGCCTTGCCGAATCCACATACAGACGCACCGCCTCGATGCGGCTCATCGAAGCGACCGTCGTGCCCTCGTGCTTTCCGGCAGTGTCCACCAGCGAGGCCGGGCTCGAAGACGACGACGCCGCGCGGTAATCCGCAAACGCCGCGTCGCGGTTCTCTTCCTGCTTGCGCTCAAGGTAGTTCAGCCCCAGGTAGCCAAGCACAACCGCGAGCAGCGCGTACACCGCCCACGAGCCGTACTTCTGCAGAAAGTTGATGAGGTCGGTATTGAGCCGCGACTCTTGAAGACCGGCGCCGACCTGGACCTGGGTTTGTCGTTGTTCCATGGCGAAAGTGCAAAGGGAAAACCGGGGAGTCCCAACCGCCACTGGTGCGGGGGGGCAAACGGAGCGAAGGAAGGATAGGCGAGAAACCCCGTGCTCGGGCAGGCAACCTGGTTTGTTTGGAGGATATCCGGGGGAAGGGAGCGACAACGAAGAATCCCACACCGACGGCGAGGCCGATTCGGCGTGGGACTGGGATGAGGCGGGTCGAGTTGATCTTCCGGGAGCCGTCTACGGAGCGCGCCGTTCACCCTGCAATTGCCGCGGCGAGAGCCACTGTTTCGGGTCGGTCCCCGCCGCAAGCGCCGCGTTCACGCGCGAGGCCTGTGTCTTGGTCATCGGAATGTCCCGGTACTCGGAGCGAGCCAGCCGGTACTTGGTGTCCTCGGCGCTGGGCTTCATGCCGGTGGGGGCTGGTCTCGCCGCGCGCCCGGCGATCTGCAACGCCGCCGTCTGCTGGGCATCGGTGGTGGTGTAGACGGCGTGCAGGCAGTCCATCTTCTTCGCCTGTCGCACCAGACTCTTGAAGTCCAATCGCTCTGGATCGAACTCAACCTCGACGCACTCTTTCCCATCCAGGAATCCCGCCGAGGTGGCAACCACGCCGTCCAGGCCGCCGAGCTTCGCTTCGCCTTCCCAGAAGCAGTACATGGCGAACACGGCCTTCTCCGTGCGACGCGTCGGCGTCGCGGCCAGCAGCGCGACGTACCCCGGCACCTCGGCCTTGCTCGCCCGCAGAGCCCCGGCCATCGTCCGCGCCACCGCCGCGATGCTGTAATCGTCTCCCACCCGCGGCGCGAGGTCCTTGCCGGACGCGGCGTCAACCGCCCGCACAACCGGGTTGTTCCACGCGGGTTCGTTGAAGGATTTGAGCGTCTTCGCGTCCTCGCCCGCGACATTGTTGAACACCGCGACCGGCACGAACAGCGACTCCGCCGCCTCCGCCAGCAGCGCATCGGTGAGCACGTCCGCGCCGAACGAAACACAGGTGTGGCACCCCGGCACCTCGTCAAAGAGAACCAGGATCGGCCGGTTCTTCCGCCGAGCTTCCGCCGCCGCCGACTCGTAGCCGCGGTTCCACCGGATCCCGCCGAGTTCCTTGGCCTGGCCCTTCACCAGCGGCAGGGGCTGCAGGGCTGGAGGATCGCCGCCCAAGGCCGATCGCGAAGCGAGCCCGAGAAAGGCGCAAGCCACAAGGGAGATGGTGCCGGTCCGCATGGGGGTCCTTATCGCAAAGTCAGTCGAGAACACAGCGAGACATCGCTTGGATGCCGCAGACGGGCACGGGTTTCCCGTGGCGTCATCGCGTGATCGACCTAAAGTCGCCCATGGCCCCGCCCACGACGCTCCGCGTGCTCATCGCCCCGGACAAGTTCAAGGGCACGCTGTCGGCGCAGAGCGCCGCCGAGGCGATGGAAGCCGGCGTCCGCGCCGCCGCCGCCGCCCGCTCCGTCCCCGTCGAGAGCGACCGCTGCCCCATCGCCGACGGCGGCGCGGGGACCGCCGAGATCATCGCTTCCACAGGGACGAT
>CAYZFW010000478.1:0-2711 GCA_964477615.1 uncultured Phycisphaeraceae bacterium
GTTCTTCTCGATATCGTGGAAGGCCCAGAAGGGCCGCCCGGTGTGGTTAAAGACGCCGTCGAGCACGACGCGGATGCCGGCCTTCTTCGCTTCGGGGAGGAAGCGGTCGATGAAGTAGCGGTCGGCGGGGGTCCACTTCCACTTGCTCGGGTCGCCGGGCTCGTCGGTATGCGTCCACGCTTCGGGGACGCGTCCGGCTTCCTTCGGCGTGCCGAAGTTGTCGTCGATGTGCCGGAAGTCGGTGGCGTCGTACTTGTGCATCGACTCGGCCTCGAACACGGGGTTCATGTACAGGGCCGTGACGCCGAGCCCTTTGAGGTAGCCGAACTTCTCCTCGATGCCCTGAAGGTCGCCGCCGTAGCGCCGGTCCCACACGACGTTGTAGAGCGGCCCGCCGGTGTGGTTGGGCATGGGGGCATCGGGCGCGAGGCCGGCGCGCTTCTTCCAGGCCGCGGCCTCCATATCACTCACCTTGTACCAGTCGCTGTTCCAGGCCATGGTGGTGACGCCGGGGCCGTGGGGGTCGTTCAGAGGGTTCCCGTTGCGGAAGCGGTCGGGGAAAATCTGGTACCACACCGCGCCCATCGCCCACGCGGGGAGGTGGTGGGTGGGCTTCGCGGCGGCGGTGTAGTCCTTGGTGATGAACTCCGCCGAGCCGTCCTTGAACGCGAGGCTGTACGTCAATGCGTCCGACTTCATGCCGGTCATCACCCGCGCCGACCACCGCTCGAAGCCGCTGAGATCGCTCGACTTGTGCATCGGGATGCTCAGTCGCTTCTTCCCCAGCGCGCCCGGCGTGCCCAGCTCGTTCCCGATCACGCCTTCCGCCGCCTCGATGTGAACAAAGGCCTGCTCGACATCGCCGGGCAGCACGCACACGCTCAGATCGAACAGACCGAGGTCGGTGCTGATGCAGCGTGCATCGCCCAGTTGCGTTGGATCGTGGCGCACTGCATCGGTGTTGATCTCGCCTGCCTTTACGGCGGGGTACTGCTCGGCGGTCTGGCCGACCACCAGCACGTTCGCCGGCTTGCCCGCGTCATCGCGCGACACCGGGCCCTTGTTCCCGGGGTCGAGCGACGGCTCGTCGCCGTTGAGGATCAGCCGATAGCGGTACGCGCCGTCAGCGAGCGGCAGGCCGATGAAGAATCCCCCGTCGGCGCGCGACCGCATCGCCACGGCGCCGGTGTCATTGGGCCCGGCCCAGCCATTGAAGTCGCCGGTCAGGTGCACCGTCCAGACTCTTGAGGCGCCGGGCGTGGTCGCAGGCTTGAACTCAATCACTTTGCCCGTCACCGGCTCTGGCGCGGGTTTGATGGTCAGGCCGAGCGTCCGCTCATCGGAGTTGTTTCCGGCCGCGAGCCGAGCGTACACCGTGACCGCGCCGGGCTTTGTCGCTTCGAGCAGGTACCGCCGCTCGTTGCCCGCCTGCTTCAGCTTTGCCCCCTCGCCGCCGACGGAGACCGTCCACGAAGCCTCGACACCCTTGGGCCACATGGACTCCGTCAGGTCGATCACCATCGGCGATCCCACGGCGGGCTCGCCCAGCGTGTGCATCACAAGTGTTGGCTTGTCCACCGACGAAACCTCAAAGTCCCACGCCTTGGCTCCGAGGTCCAGCGTCACGCGGTACACCGCGTCGGCGTTGATGCGCAGCACGTTGTCCGCGCCCGGCATCTCCAGCGAGCGGGCCGCGCCATTGGCCGCCGCGCCCAAGTGCCCGCGGTCCCACGCGCCGTTCTTGACGAACTTGAACGTGTACGAGCCGGGGCCGAAGCGCTTTACGATCTCGAACTTCCCTTCGCCGAAGGGCTTCATCGCCCACGCGTCGTCGCCGGCGTTCCACCCGTTGAAGGTGCCCGCGAGCCGCCACACGTCGCTCGCCCGCGCCGATGGCGCGAGCACCAGCAGAGCGAGAGCGAACATGAAACACGCGCGGAGTCCGGTGGTAAAGCGTTTCATCAGCCACAGCGTAGCCGCTGCGCCGAAAACAGCAAAGCAGAGGCGTGAGATCAGCAGAGCAGCAGAACAGCAAATCAGGATGTGCAATCGCCCGCCCGCGTGTCTCATCGCACCCAACGCCGGACACACAATCCGTCTCTGCTGTTTCGCGGCCGCTGCGTTATCGCTTCGCAGCCCGCCCGCAGCTCCCCCGCACCGCCAGCGACACCGGCACGCGCTGCATCGTGAAGTCTTCCGCCTGATCGGGCAGTTCGATCACCTCGAGCAGTCGCCGGCACGCCGCGGCGCCGACCTCGAAGAAGTTCATCCGGATGGTCGTCAGCGGGGGATCGGCCAGCGCCGCCGAGGGGATGTCGTCGCAGCCCATGACGCTCACGTCCTTGCCCGGGGCCATGCCCGCGGCCCGCAGCGCCTGGTAGGCACCGAGGGCCATCTTGTCGTTGGCGCAGAAGATCGCCGTGAGTTTCGGGTCGCGCTTCAGCAGTTCTTCGCAGGCCAGTCGCCCGGTTTCCACCAGGAACTGCCCGTCGACGACGAGGCGGCTGTCGAGCCGCACGCCGTGGTCGCTCAGGCGTTCGAGGAACGCGTCGGTGAGTTCCTGGCTGGTCAGCACCATGTCGGAAGGGCCCGAGATGTGCCCGATCCGCTTGTGCCCTAGTTCGATCAGGTGGTCCGCGGCCATGCGGCCCGCCTGGGGGTAATCGCACGCCACGCACTGCAGCGTCCACTGCTTGAAGTGGTTGTTCACC
>CAYZFW010000479.1:0-2708 GCA_964477615.1 uncultured Phycisphaeraceae bacterium
GCTGCGCGAGTGGGACCGTGTGTTCGCGATGCTCGATGCGGCGTCGGCGTCTTCAGACTGGACCAAGGCGGCGGCGAGGGTGGACGCGGAGGTAGACACCGCGACGCAGGGTCCGTGGCGTGAGATGCGGTACCCGATGCTGCGGCTGCTGCTGCCGGCGCTGGGGCACACGATCCGCAGTTCGCACCGGGCCGCGATGGTGCGGGACGCGGCGGTCGCCGGGCTGGCGCTCGAACGCCACAAGCGGCGCACCGGGGCGTACCCGACGTCGCTGGACGCCCTTGTGCCAGTGAACCTGGCTGGTGTGCCGGTCGATCGGTGCGGCGGTGCGCCGCTGCGCTACCGCGTGGAGAACGGCGTGCCGCTGATCTACTCCGTGTGGCAGGACGCAACAGATGACGGGGGACGATTCGAGGCCAAACGACCCGGGTCGCAACCGCCCGATCTGAAGCTGTGGGGATGGTGAACCGCCACGCCGAGGAACGGCGTTCCATCTTTCACCGAGCGCGCCGACGCTCATGCTTTGCCGCCGCTATCTCAGTTTCTCCAGCAGGACGCGCTCGAACACCGCCCCCGCGGCGCTGGGCAGGCGGTCGCGCCGCCGTACCAACGCGAGGCCGCGGGCGAGTTTGCCGTCGCGGCAGGCCAGGCCCTCGTTTTCGCCTAGTGCGAAGCGCGAGACGAACCCCACACCGATCCCGGCGCGGACCATCTGCTTGATGGACTCGATGGAGCGGAGTTCCATCACGACGCGGAGTGTGATCGGGCCGCCCGGTGCGGCGGCCGCGGCGCTGTCGATCATCTCGCGCACGGCGGCGCCGGCTTCGAACGCCACCACGGATTCGCCGTCGAGGTCCTTCCAGCGGAATCCCTTCCCCGCGCGGCCCTCGGCGGCGAGGCGGTGCTTCCCGCCGGGAGGAACGATCAGGCGGAACTCGTCCTCCACCAGCGGGATCACCAGAAGATCGGGCGCATCGACGGGCGAGAGCGGCAGCGTCACGATGCCCAGATCGAGTTCGCCCGTGCGCACGGCGGCGGAGACGGCGTTGCTCCCCGCCTCGCGCACGTAGAACCGCAGGCCGGGGTGCTTCTTCCGCACGGCGGAGACCACCGGGGGCAGCAGGTACGTCGTCGCCGTCGCGCCGCCGCCGACGCGGATCGAACCGGTTTCGAGGCCCATGAGTTGTCGCACGGCGGCGAGTCCGGCATCGGCGCGGCGCACGGCGTCCTCGGCGTGGGCAAGAAACACGCGCCCGGCATCGGTGAGTTCGACGCCGCGGCCCGTGCGGTGGAGCAGATCGGCGCCGACCTCGGCCTCGAGTTTCTTGAGCATCGCCGAGAGGGTGGGCTGGGTGACGCCGAGTGCCCGCGCGGCCTTGGTCATGTGCCCGTGTGCGGCGATGGCGCGGAAGTAGCGGAGGGGCGTGAGTTCCACGGGGCGAGTTTATTCGACCGACGCCGCGGCTTTCGATTCTTCACCCTTCCGCTTCGCCGCGGCCCCCAGCCACCACCCCAGCCCCGCTCCCACGAGGCACAGCGGGCCGGCGAACCAGAGCATGGGGGTGTTGGTGGTCTTCAGGCCGTTCTCGATCACCGCGCCGATCACGTCGCCGCCGCGGTAGATGAATGTGTCGATGAAACTCTTGGCGGTGTACTTCTGCTCCGGCGGGATGACGGTGTACAGCGCTTCGCGTCCGGGCTTGTCCACGGCGAAGTGGACGCTGCGGCGCGTCACCACCGCCTGGGTCAGGCTCTGCACGCCGGGGTTGGCACCCATCCACGCCAGCCCGGCAATGGTGACCAGCGGCGTCGTCGCCAGCGCGGGGCCCTGGCCGATCCAGCGGAGGATGCGGCCGGTCAGCAGCAGTTGCACGATGAGCGTGGCGCTGTCGGCCCAGAGCGAGATCGTGGCGTTCATCGCCGTGCGCGCCGCCTGGTCCGCGCCCGCCTCGGCGAGCACGCGCTGCTGCGCGAGGTAGAAGAACGACGACGTGATGGTGTAGATGAGGAGGTAGCCGGAAGCGCCGAGCAGGTAGGGCGAGCGAATGACGGCGAAGACGCCGGAGAACGGGTTCGACGTGCCACGGGCTTGATCCGTCTTCGGATCATGCCCGTGCGAACCACCGGGACCTTTCGTCACACCGTCACCGCTGTTGTTCTGAGCGATGTCGTGCTCTTGTTTTTCACCGGATGCGGCTTCGCTCGAGAGCGATCCTGGAGCACGCTCACGCTCCCACAACTTCGCCGCACGATCTCCGGCACGCCCGACACACCCCGCGAGCCACGCGGCGACCAGCAGCAGAGCCGCGAGCGCCAGCATGAAGACCCACGCGTCGAGCTTATGCCCGGCCATCGCCTTCGCGGCGGCCCCACCGCTGATCACTCCCAGCGTGGCGCCGAGCGCGATGAGGCCGTAGACGCGCAGCGATCGCTCGCGCGGGAAGACGTCGGCGGTCAGGCCCCAGAAGACGCTGACGGCGGCCATGTTTGCCACGCTCGCCCAGACGAAGAAGATGTACCCGACAATGTGTCGCTGCGATTCGGGGACGAGCAGCTTCGCCGCGGCGAAGAGGACCAGGTTGACCGCAAAGAACCGGTAGGCGACGACTGGGACACGGCGTCGCCCGGCAGTGCCGCCGCCGAGCCGCTGGATGAGCCACGCGGTGAGCGGGCTGACGACGAGCGAGACGCACGCGGTGGTGATGATG
>CAYZFW010000480.1:0-2704 GCA_964477615.1 uncultured Phycisphaeraceae bacterium
CCGGGGTCCGGGGGGCGGGGTCCGGGGTCCGGGGGGCGGGGTCCGGGGTCCGGGGGGCGGGGTCCGGGGTCCGGGGTCCGGGGGGCGGGGTCCGGGGGGCGGGGGTCGGCGACGCACGTGATTGAAGGCACGGCTGGTCGATCACGCCAAGCCGTGGCACTTGACCACTTGAACAGTTGACCACTCGACCACTTCTACTTCAACGCCGCGGCGATATCCCCCACTACTTTCCGCGCGTCCGCCGCCGCAGCCGCCTCGCTCTTCTTGAACTGCTTCCACAGCAGCGGGATGCTCAGCAGCGTGAGCGGGAGGTACCACCACCACGTTTGGATGGTGTACCACGAGAAGTAGAGTTTCAGCATCGAATCCGTGAGCCACATGCCCGGCTGGATGGTGAGCACGGTGAGCACCACCATGATGACGGGGAGTTTCTTGAGCAGGCGCGACTCGAAGCGGATCACGCTGCCGGTGCCGCCGGGCGATGATTCCGGCACCACGGAAGCGATGAGTTCACGGTCGTAGGGCTCGCCGAAGACACTGACGCGGAACGCCGCGCCGGATTTCTCGGTCGGGTGCGACCCCAGGGCCGCGTACCCCGCGAGTTTGCCCCGCTTGGCGAGCGCGAGCAGGCGGGCGAGTATCTCACTGGGAGCGAGTGGGGTTTGAATGACGGGGAGGCCGGCACGGGCGTCCGCTTCCGAGCCCGCAGGTCCGGATAACCCACCCTTTGGCGACGGCGCATTTCCACCAATCGGAACGTTGTCCGATTTTTCGGTGGACGAAGTGTCTTCAAGGTGCGTCGGCACGGAGTTCATGCGAAGATACGCTCGGCCTGCGGCCAGGGATTGTCGGGTCACGGACGACCGCGCACACGGTACAGCCGCGCTGGACGCCATGAGCGTTCCAGCCGGTTCTCACTTCGGCATCTTCGGCGGATTCCATTCGCCGATCTCACGGTTGCGCGTCACACTTGGTGCAGCGTCCATGAACCCCGGCCCCAACCAACCCCCCCGCCACCCGCAGCGCCCGCCCAGCGGCAAGCCGGGCGGCGGCCCCGATGACCGGGCCCACCACACCCGGACGCTGATCGACCCCGGGCACATCACCGGGGGCCTGACGGGCGGGCACACGGGCCACCTCTCCGACCCCCATGCCACGGGCCACGGCACACGATCCACCCGCCATCCCGGGCTGCGCCTGGTGCGCACCGAACTCTCGCCCGAGGTCGCCTCACGCCACGGCAAGCCGGCGCGCGTGAAGCTTGCCGGCGAAGTCGGGGCCGAGAACAAGCGGGCCGCGACACTCTCCGACCGCGACGCCCGGCGCATCATGGCCCAGCGCGTGGCCGAGAACATCGACGGCGGGCGCGCCGGCATCCTCGTGCCCGAGCGGCGCCAGGCGCTCGTCGCGACGGCCCAGCGCATGGGCATGCGCCCCTTTGACGCCAATCTGATCATCGCCATCGTGCAGGACCGCTTCCGACGCGGGCTGCTCGGCGCTTCGGGCGCGGGGCACGATGAACGGCTCGAACTCGTCACCGCCCCGGCGGGCACGCACGCTCACCCATCCGATTCGCTGCCGCACCCGATGCTCGCCGAGCGCCGGCGCGAGCGCTTCTGGCTGGGCGTGCGCCTGCTGCTGGCGAGCGCGGCCATCGCGGGCATCCTCACCGTGTGGCTGGTGAACTGGCTGACGGGACGGCTGCCCTAACCAAAATGGTGCCACGGCTTGGCTTCCGAGCCCAAGCCGTGCTTCACGCGGCGAACCTCTGAGCCACGCAGATCTCTTGCACCATCGCACAGGTTGTCGCGGAAGCCAACCCGTGGCACCGTGGCCGCACCGAGTCCGTGCGCCCGCGCGGTACATTCTCAACCTATGCCCGAAGCCCACGCCGACGAACTCGCCTCCCGAGCCGTGTCGTTCATTGAGTCCGGCATGATGGTCGGGCTGGGCACGGGTCGGGCCGCGACGCGGGCGATCCACGCCCTTGCCGGGCGGGTGCGAGCCGAGCGCCTGAGCATCGACTGCGTCGCCACAAGCGTCGCGTCGCACGAACTCGCCGGGCAACTGGGGCTGAAAGTGCACGCGATGCAGGACGTGGACGCTGTCGACTTTCTCTTCGATGGCGCCGACGAGGTGGACCCGTCGCTCCGGATGGTGAAAGGCCGCGGCGGTGCGATGACGCGCGAGAAGATCGTCGCCGCCGCTGTGCGAGTGGTTCCCGGCAACGTCCGTCGGCTCTACCTCATCGATGATTCCAAACTGGTGAGGCGTCTGGGTGAGAAAATGCCGCTGCCTGTCGAGGTGCTGCCCTTTGCCCTTGCTTCGGTGACGCGCCGGCTCAAGGAACTCGGGCTTGCAGGCCCGGTGCGCCAAAAGGACAGCAAGGCCTACCTCACTGACAACGCGAACCTCGTGATCGACGCCGCGCTGCCGGGATCACGGACGCCCGAGCAGTTCGCGCTCGCGCTTGACGCCATGGAGGGTGTGATCGACCACGGGCTGTTCCTCAGCGAGGCGGACGCGGTGCTGGTGGAGGACTCGGCGGGGGGTGTGCGAGCCATCCCGCGTGAGCGGGCGTAGGCGAATCCGCCGGAAAGCCATGTCCCGCGTGGCCCATGCCCCACCCCGATTGACGAACGCCCCGATCCCCCCCACGATTGCCCGCTTGTCCCACCCCCCGCCCCAACAGGCCGGCCGCGAC
>CAYZFW010000481.1:0-2700 GCA_964477615.1 uncultured Phycisphaeraceae bacterium
ATCAGGCTCTCAACCTCCCGCGCCACCCGCCCCACCCGGCACGGCACGCTCTCGACCGACATGTTCCCCGATTCGATCTTCGAGATGTCGAGGATGTCGTTGATGACCGTCAGAAGGTGCTCGCCGTTGCTTCGGATGGTCGAGACGTGCCCGCGGAGCGTCTCTGGGGTCAACCCCGGTTCGCGGAGCAGGTCGGCGAATCCGAGGATGGCGGTCATCGGCGTCCGCAGTTCATGGCTCATGTTGGCGAGGAACGCGCTCTTGGCCCGGCTGGCCTCCTCGGCCTGCGCCCTCGCCCGCTGGGCTTCTTCCTGAGCCGCGTGCTCCCGCTCGAATGCCGCGTTGAGCGACGCAACCACCGCCCCGAGTTCGTCCCCGCGTTCGTTTTCTTTCAGCGAGAGCCGCTCGCGCCGGGCCCCATCGGCACCGTTCCGCAATTCCGCAGCCATCCGGGCCAGCCGGCGCAGCAGCAGCCGGTGCATCACGAAGAGCATCCCGCCGCCCACGACCAGGCACGTCACCAGGTTGGCACCAGTAAGAAACGCCGAGACGGAGTTCGCGGTGGAACCGATCGACGCGGAAACCTCGGTTGAGAACCTCAGGCATGGCCGGCCTTCGATGTCCGTCATCCACCACGACACCCTGTGTACGGCATCGCGTCGATTGCCGAAGTCCAGCAGGAACTCAGGCCGGTGGCCCGTCGTGTGGTCCACCGCCATCTCGACCGGCAGGCCCCGGACCTTCGACAACCGCGCGAGTTCCGGCCCGTCCAGCCATCGCCCCGCGACCAGCGTGCCGCGGATGGGCCCGCCGAACTCGCTGGTCACGATGGGACGCGACGCCACCATGAGCACACCGCCGGGGAGCAGGAGGAAGCCCGACTTGACGCCCCGCTCGTCGTCGTGCCGCAGCAGCGGTGCACCCGGCACCAGCACCGCCGAGAGCCCTTCCGGGAGGTTCGCGGCCTCGCCGGCACGGTGGTCCGCGCCGCCTTCAAACCGTGGCTTGCCGTCGACGCCGAAAATCCCCAGATAGTTCACGCGGATGGAACCCAGACTGGTCGGCAACAGATTGGATTCGTGGAACTCCGGGTTGAGGTCCTCGACATACTGGTACATGTCGTCCCACGCCGCCCAGTCCGCGAACCGGTCGGCGAAGATCGACACTTCCGATTCGATCAGCCGCTTGGTCAGATCGGTTCGCTGGCGCACCAGTTGCCGCTCGGACTCGGCGAACCCCGTCAGCACGACCGACTGCAGCAGCGCCTGCTGCACAAGCAGCAGCACGCCCAGCATCGCTCCGATGAACAGGATGGTCTTCAGCCTGATCGTCACGCCCGGCTCCTGAAACGGCGCGCCCGCGGCCCCGCACCGGGGCATCACAGACCGCCTCAGGAACATCGACCACACCGCCGGAGCCCTCCACCGAGCCGACCCCTTGGGGCAGAATTACTCGCGGCTTGCTCAGGATTTGACGTGGTTATCAGGCCCGGTTTCTTTGGGAGACGTGAGAGCGTGCAGCCGAACGGGTGCCGCTCCGGATCGTTGGCCAGAAGCGCGATGGAACCTCATGAGGCACGCCCGCGCTGCGGCTACTTCCGCATCAAGTCCTGCGGCCTCAGCTTGCCCTGCTTGAGCGTCTCACCTTTGGGGTGATACACGTGGCACATCACGCACGAATCGCCCGCGCCGTGGCTGCCGAGGGCCGCCTCGCCCGCCGACATGGGGCTGTGGCACTCCCGGCAACTCTTGATGTCGGGCAGGTTGATGTCCGCGGCGCTCGCGCTCTTCTCAACCGCGTGGCACGACTGGCACGACACCATGCCGTGGGCCTCGTGGCTGAAGACGCTGCGGGTCATCCAGCGGTCGGGGATGTGCGGGTTCTTGACGACAAACGGCGAGCCCTTCGTCTCGGCCTTCTCCACCGTGTGGCAGTAGCCGCACTTGGTGTTGCGCGCGAGGTCCTTGAAGACCTTGTCGCTCTGCTCGATGATGGTCGCGGCGAGTTCGTCGGCGGACTTCGGCGTCTGGAGGGAGGACTTCTTGGGAGCGCTCTCGCCCCCTGCCCCGCCGCGGCGACGCCCGCCGCCCGAGCCACCCGACGCCGGCTTGGCTTCTTCCGCCGGCGCTGCGGCCGGAGTTTCGGCGGGCTTCGCCGAGGTGACTGCGAGCCACTCGTGGATCTGGCCTCGGACGACGGCGGCGATCTCCGCCTCGTCGCCGTGGGGCGTGGGCTGCGATTTCACGACGCCCTCGGCGACCTCGATCTGCCCAAGGTTGGACGAGTGGCACACGGCGCAGTGATTCTCGTACGCCACTGGCTTGAAGTACATCCCCGATTCGTCCGGCTCGTGGCAGTCCACGCAGTTGAGCGCGCGGTCCTGACCTTTCCACTCCTTCGCGTTCACGCCGGCGGGGTTGTTCAGGTGCTTGTCGTGGGGGAACTTGATGCCCGTCGCGTCCTTCCGCCCGTCGCGGAGCACCGCGAACTCGGGATGGTCGCTGGCGAACGAAGTCACCTTGTTCGCGATCTCCACGCTGATGGGCGGCTCGGTCGGGGGCAGCATGCGCGGCGTCACCGATGCGATCGCCGCCCCGATGCACACCGTCCCGCCCGCGATCCCCAGCGCCCGAAGAACCATGGTCCTCACTTCGCACCCCCTTCGGTCGCGGTGCCGGCCTGCTCGACGGCAGCCCCCTC
>CAYZFW010000482.1:0-2686 GCA_964477615.1 uncultured Phycisphaeraceae bacterium
TCGAACGACCCCACCAGCCCGTACGCCGGCACCGCCGCAACAGCAGCGGGGGACGCCCACATCACCAACGCCACACCGACACCCGCCGCGGCAGCGGCGAGACGACCCGAATGCACATTCCGCATGAGACACACCTTCCGAGTTCGCGCCCCGATGTTCGCGCGGGGCGGCTCCCAGTGACGTTTCCCTCGTGATCGGTGCGGAAGCGGGCGTGCCCTCGGCGTCTACGCCAAGACCACCAACCAACCTCCAAATGACCCCGGACGGGCAGAACTTCGCGGGGAGCGCGCGCTGCCTCGGCCGGCGTCCCGTTGCGCGAGGGCGCCTGAACCACACGTCAAAGGCAGGTCTTCCGGCTCGGGGCGTCCACGGGCCTTGCCTTCCCGCTTCGCTTGGGTCCGATCAGGGGGAGTCCCGATCGGAAACCAAGCCTCGCAGTGGCGTTGTCGGCCCGCTTCAGTCGCCCCCTACGGCGGCGCGTCCGCGGTGGGATCGGCTCCGGCAATCACTCGCCTCGGCCCAACCACACTTCCCTTTTCATCCCGATCCACGGCAATCTCCGCGATCGAGAACCATTGACGTCCAAAGCCTAACCCGCGCCGCACTCCCCCGCAACGCTGCGAATTCAGGCCTTTTTCTTCTTTCCCCGCAGGAACGACAGCGGCGAGAACCCCAGGTCCAGCACAAACGCCAGCGCCATCATCCACACCGCCCACCCCGTGATCGACCCGTACGAGTTGATCCCCCACGCGTACGCCAGCGTCGTCAGCGGCAGAAAGAAAAACCCCAGCAGCGGCCACACCGTCGTCTGGTACGCACGCCCGATGTAATCGCTGAACACCACCACCAGCACAATCGCCAGCCGCGGCATCCCCAGCGCCAAGAGCCCGATCAGACAAGGCATCGTCGTTCTCCTTTCCAGCCGGCAAACCATCGCCGCCGACCTCGACACACTCTTTCGGAACCCGGTCACCCCGGTCTCACCACCCCGCCGCACCCACCCCCCAAACCCGGTGGCACGCGCGCCACAGCGCCAATTCCACCGGCGGTTTCAAGCCACAACTCCTCCACACCCGATAAGCCACCCAACGAGACGCGCCCACCGGCCATTTGTCAAGGCCAGACGCCAACCGCACCGGCGCGCCACGACACCCTCCGCCACCGGACCCGCGGCATTCCCCGCGACACCCCGGAGCACACCGCATGAGGACCATCGCGGTCATCAACCAAAAAGGCGGCAGCGGAAAGACCACTTCCGCCATCAACCTCGCCGCCGTCCTCGCAAAGCGCGGCGGCAAGACGCTCCTCGTCGATGTCGACCCCCAGTCGCATTGCGCCCTGGGCCTCGCCGTCCCCGAATCCCAGATCGAACTCACCGTCGGCGACGCCATGCTCGCCCCCGACGACCGGCCCCTCGATCTCACCCGCCTCCTCTGGCCCGTCAACAAGTCGCTCGACCTCATGCCCAGCGCCACCCGGCTCGCAGGCCTCGAGGCGGCCCGCGGCGGGCTCGCCGACCGCGAAGACCGCGACCTCCGCCTCGCCAGCGTCCTCCGCCGCTTCGAGGGCACCTACGACTGGGTCGTCATCGATTGTCCGCCCTCGATCGGCCTGCTCACCTTCAACGCCCTCCGCGCCTCCACCGAGATCCTCGTCCCCGTCGAGACCGGCTACTTCGCGCTCCGCGGCGCCGCCAAGCAGGTCCAGACCATCCGCTCGCTCTGCCGCCGCTTCGGCCAGGCCCCGCCCTACCGCGTGCTCGCCACGATGCACGACGAGTCGTCCACGCTCTCGTGCGAAGTGCTCGCCGATCTCGGCAAGAAGTTCGAGGACTGCGTCCTCCCCGTCACCATCCGTTTCGATGTCCGCCTCAAGGAGGCCGCATCGATGGGTGTGCCGGTTGTCGAGTACGCCCCCAGGTCCAGCGGCGCCCAGGACTACAGCGCCCTCGCGTCGTACCTCGCCGAGAACGTCCCCGTCCCGCTGAGGCTCGATCCTCTCCAGCCCGGCGAAAGCCCCGACGCCCACGACACCTCCGTCGGCCGCGGCCGCGCCGTCGTCGCCATCGATCTCTTTTCGCCAGAATCCGGCTCGTCACCTGCGCCCCGCACCGCACCAGTTCCCGCACTCGCCGCCGCACACGCATTGGCCGCCGCATCAGGCCACGACTCTCGCCACGCCGATGCAGGCTTCTTCCGCGCCGACCCCGCCTCGCCCGACGCCGCGACCAGCCCCGTGAGCCGCGCCGCCGAACTCGCCGCCCGCGCCCGCCGCATCCTGCAGAAGAGCGAGGAACTCACCCACCGCATCGCCGCCGACCCCGCGATCTCCCGCGCCGCCGCCGCCGCCGCAGCTCCCGCCCACGCCGAACCCAAGCCAACCCCCTCCCACGACAGCACGCTCCGCCTCCTCACGAGCTCCGCACCGGCGCACACGCACGCACCGCAGCCGCCCGCCGTCGAGATCGTCCTCGGCGTCCGCCAAACCCCGCAGGGCGTGCTCTTCCTCTACCCACTCGCGCTGGGCCCAAAGGTCTGCATCGCCGGCGACCACAACAACTGGTCCGGGGACGCCACCCCGATGCGCTTCAACCCTGTCACCGGCCTGCACGAAGCCTGCCTCGACCTCCCACAAGGACCGCGTCAAGCAGGACGCGATCACGTACGAGGAGCTCGCCGATCCCAAG
>CAYZFW010000483.1:0-2685 GCA_964477615.1 uncultured Phycisphaeraceae bacterium
GCGCTGGGCTACCCGGCGAAGGCGGCGGGGGGGTGAGAACGGCCCGCCGGGGACCGGCGGACGCCCCGCCTCGTTCACCACCGCTCCGCATCGTTCTTCGGCGAGAGGTTCCACACCTCGCTCTTGCGTCCGTTGATCGTCGAGCCGTTCTGCATCGTGTTGATCACGAAGTTCAGGAAGTCGTGCGGGAAGTTCAGCGAGGGCTTGGACACCTCGTCCAGTTTCGCGATGTCGCCATCGGTCAGCGTCACGGCGAGCGAGCGCAGGTTCGCCTCGAGCTGCTCCATCGTGCGGGCACCGAAGATCGGGCTCACCACGCCGGGCTTGCGGAGCATCCACGCCAGCGACACCTCGGCGATGGTCGCGCCTCGCTCTTTCCCAACTGCGGCGCACGACTCGATGATGGCCACGTTCTTGTCCGTCAGTTTGTCGTACATCCATGCGCCGCGGCGGTCATCGAACGTCTTGCCCGCCGCGGCCTCGGCCTTGGCTTTCTCGGCGTCCTCACGCCGGTACTTGCCGCTCAGCAGCCCGCCCGCCAGCGGGCTCCACGGCGTGATCCCCATCCCCTGATCGATCGCCATCGGCACCAGTTCCCCCTCCACCGTCCTCTGCACCAGCGAGTATTCGATCTGCAGCGCACACAGCGGCGTCCACCCGCGGAAGTGCGCAATGGTCTGCGCCTGCGCACACCGCCACGCCGGGGTGTCGCTGAAACCGATGTAGCGGAGCTTGCCAGCTTTCACGAGCGCATCGAGGGCCGACATGGTCTCCTCGATGGGCGTGAACGGATCGGAGAAGTGCAGCCAGTAGAGATCGACATAGTCGGTCTGCAGACGCCGGAGCGATTCATCCAGCGAGGCGTGGATGGTCTTGCGTGAGGCGCCGCCGCCGTGGGGGTCGTTCGGGAAGAGCCCGCCGCAGAACTTGGTGGCGATGACGAGCCGGTCGCGCTTGGCGGGGTGGCGGCCGATGTGGTCGCCGATGATCTTCTCGGAGTGCCCCTTGGTGTAGATGTTGGCGGTGTCGAGGAAGTTGCCGCCGCGGTCGATGTACGCGTCCATGATGCGGCAGGAGTCTTCGGGGGAACTGCCCCATCCCCATTCGTGTCCGAAGGTCATGGTGCCGAGGCACAGGGGGCTGACGCGGAGACCGGACCGCCCGAGCGTGACGTAGTCGTTGAGGTGCATGGGCGGAGGGTAGTCGCACGCTCGCACGCAACGCCAACGTATGTTGATCCGGGCGGTTTGGCTATCCTCTCGGGTCAACGAGCTGGAGGACCATGTGATACGAAGACTTCCCGAGATCACTCTGCTGACGGCCGCCGCCTTCGCGGCGAGCGTGAGCGTGGCCCGCGACGAGGCTGCACCCAAGGCCGGCTCAGTCGCCGGCACCATCACGGTCCCCGCAGGACGGCAGGTGCCAGAGATGGTCGTGTTCCTTGAGAAGCCCGAGGCCGCGGAGGGCTCAACGTCCGAACCCGCCAAGCCCGCCGCCGAGCCGCCCACGTTCGTTATCAGCCAGAAGGAAGGCAAGTTCGTGCCGTCGTTCCTCGTCGTGCCGGTGGGGGCCAAGGTGGAGTTCCGCAACGACGAGCCCACCGACCTCGAGCACAACGTCTTCTCGCGGTCCACGCCGAAGCAGTTTGACCTCGGCCTTGCCGGGCCGAAGGAGCCGCCCAAGACCGTCACCTTCGACAAGCCCGGCGAGGTGTCGCTGTACTGCTCGGTCCACCGCTACATGGACGCAACGATTTACGTCACGCCCTCGCCGCACTTTGTCCAGCCCGGCAAGGACGGCCGGTTTGAGATGCAGGGCGTGCCCGAAGGAAGCTGGACGCTCAAGACCTGGCAGCGCCGCAAGCGGTACGCCGAGGCCGAGATGAGTGTGACGGTGACGACGGGCTTGGCGGCGGAGATCACGGTGGAGATGAAGCGATGAGCACGCCGCGAGCCCTTGCTGTTGCCCTGGCGCTGCTGGCGATCGCGCCTTTCGCGCGTGCCGCAACACTCGTCGTCGAAGTCGAGGCCCTCCCGCACAAGGACGCCAAGCGCGGCGCGAGGGACCCTTACACAGGCAAGTCCGAAGGTGACGCCTACGGCCTTGAGCGCGTCGACTACAAGAAACTCGACGAGATCGTGGTCTATGCCGTGCCCGAGCCCGCTCCGGGGAGTGAGGCGTTGGCCCTCGCCCCACGCGCGGCGGAAGTCTCCGGCCAACCCGTCAAACTCGGCGAACGCCCGCCGCTGCTGGTCGCAAGCGTCGGCGGCGTGCTGCGGATCACCAACAGCACCGACGCCGCGCAGACGTACTCGTGCGTCGCCGAAGGTAACCAGTTCGAGTTCGTGAGCGTCCCCCCAGGCGAATCACGCGAGTTCACGCTCAAGGCCACCGGGCTGATCGAAATCCTGATGGACTCGGCGGACGAGCCGACGGCCCGCGTCTTTGTCGCCCCGACGCCGTGGGTCAGTATCGCCAAAGCCGGCGACGACGTGAAGTTCGAAGACCTGCCCGCGGCCAAGTGCAAAGTGGTCTCCTGGCACCCCCGCCTGCCCGGCGTCGAACGTGAAGTCACCCTCAGCGACAAGAAACGTACCAAGGCCGAGGTCTCCGTCGGCGTGCGCGACGCCGGGCTGCCGAAGGTGGAGTGATTCGGAGCCCCATGATCTTCGGGTGCCGGGGTAC
>CAYZFW010000484.1:0-2680 GCA_964477615.1 uncultured Phycisphaeraceae bacterium
TGGACTCGCCGTTGACGTTGAGTTCGAGGAGCCACGACTCTTTCAGCCGTTCGACGATCTCGTCGGCGATGAGGAGGTCGGGCTGGTCGGCACCGGCGAGGAGAACGCCGCGGTGCTCGTGGGCGGCGCTGTCGGCGGAGCGGACTTCCTCGACGGGTGCGAGGTCGAAGGCCTTGAGGAGTTTCTCGACCTTCTCGCGCATGGCGGGGTCGACGCGGAGGGTGACGACCTTATGCTCGTCGACGAAGAGGTAGATGAACGGGTCGAGGCTCATCGCCCCGAAGCCGACGAGGCCGTCCTCAAAGAGCCAGTCGCCGAAGACGCGCACGGCGTCGAGGAAGCGCTCGAAGCCCACGAGGTCGTACGCGATGTACGGGTCGATCTCGCGGTAGGCGTCGGAGCCCAGGACATCCAGAATGGGGAACATCCGCCCCGGGAGGAGGCTGAAAAGGACCCGGCACAGCGCGGGGAGGCGTGGGGCGGGGACGAGGATGTCGAACATGAAGCGGTCGGGCCACTCTTCCCACGATTCGCCGTCGCCTGTCCCGAAGGTGGGGTCGCGGGGTGCGGCGTCCTCGCCGTCGGCGGACTCGAACTGGACGACATACCCGGCGACGGGCGGCTCGGGCATCTCCTCGACGGGGTAGACGCCCAGCGGGAAGGCGAAGCCGTTGACAACGGTGCGGGTGATCGAACTATCGAGGGCGACTCGGGGCATGGTGTGGTCCCCGCGGCGAGGCCGGGGCGGGCCTGAGGCTCGGGGAGGGAAGTACCATAGCGTTGACGCCGTGGGGCGGTGGGGACGCCCGCCGCGCGATTGGGGGAAGATGATCCCGGCGGTTTGAGCGGTGGTTTGGTACGCTGCGATTCCCGGCCCGCCGGGGTGCTTCCCCCCGGAACTCCCGATCCCTCCTTTTGGACCCGCCCATGACGACCCTCGCCTCGATTTCCAAGTGGACTGCCGCGTTTGCCCTGGGGCTCACCATGTTCGCGGGGGGCTGCGATAAGTCTTCGTCGAATTCCGGGGGCTCGGGGGGCGACGGCGGGGGCGCGGCGGCGAACGCGCCGGCGTCGGCGGGTGACACCGGGCCCATCGTGGTCGGCCACTACGGAAGCCTGACGGGCTCGAAGGCCACCTTCGGCAAGTCCACCGACAACGGGATCAAGCTGGCGGTGAAGGAACTCAACGCGGCGGGCGGGGTGAGGGTGGGGGGGGTGAAGCGGATGGTGGAACTGGTTTCGGAGGACACCGAGGGCAAGGCCGAGAAGGCCGGGACGGTGGTGACGAAACTCATCACCAAGGACAAGGTGTCGGCGGTGCTGGGCGAGGTGGCCAGCAGCATCACGCTCGCGGCGGCCCCGGTGGCCCAGCAGTACGGCGTGCCGATGATCACGCCTTCGAGCACCAACCCGGACGTGACCAAAGTCGGCGACATGGTGTTCCGCGTGTGCTTCATCGATCCCTTCCAGGGGTTCGCGTGCGCGAAGTTCACCCGCGAGAACCTCAAGATGGACAGCGTGGCGGTGCTGTTCGATCAGGCCGGGGCGTACTCGGTGGGGCTTAAGGACGAGTACATCAAGGCGTTCGAGGGGATGGGTGGGAAGATCACCAGCACGCAGGCGTACAACGAGGGGGACAGCGATTTCAAGGCTCAGCTGACCCGCATCCGTGAGACCAAGCCGCAGGCGATCTTCGTGCCGGGCTACTACACCGAGGTGGCGAACATCGCGCTGCAGGCCAAGCAGCTGGGCATGGAAATCCCGCTGATCGGCGGCGACGGTTGGGACTCGGAGGACCTCGCGAAGAACGCCGGGAAGGCGATCGAGGGGTCGTTCTACTCAAACCACTACGCGGCGGACCAGCCGAGCGCGGAGATCCAGGCGTTCGTGTCCGCGTACAAGGCCGACTTCGGCGGTTCGACGCCCGACGGGCTGGCGGCGCTGGGCTACGACGCGGCGCGGCTGTTGTTTGACGCGATGGGGCGGGCGAAGTCGCTGGGCGGGAAGGACCTGCGCGAGGCGATCGCTTCGACGAAGGACTTCAAGGGCGTGACGGGGGTGATCACGCTGAACGCTGACCGCGACGCCGTGAAGCCTGCGGTGATGGTCACGATGAAGAACGGGGTGCCGGTGTACGCGGCGACGGTTGAGCCGAAGCGGTAGCCGGTGGGGCAGGCTTCCAGCCTGCCTGCCGACTTGATCACCATGACAACCCTGAGGTGATGGCAGGCTGGAAGCCTGCCCCACCGGACTCGATTCCACCCCGCCAATCGCTTGGACCAACTGCTGCAAACCCTGAAGGACGGCGTCACCCTTGGGAGCCTCTACGCGCTCATCGCGCTGGGGTACACGATGGTGTACGGCATCCTGAAGTTCATCAACTTTGCCCACTCGGACATCGTGGTGCTGGGGGGATGGATTGCGCTGTCGCTGGCGGTTGCCATTCTGAACGCGCTCGGGGTCGTCGAGCCGCCGATCTGGGTGGGCGCGGTGGTGCTCATCGGGGCGATGGTGTCGTGCGGCATTGTGGGGTTCACGATTGAGCGGCTGGCGTACAAGCCGCTGCGCGGTTCGCCCAGATTGAACGTGCTGATCACGGCCATCGGCGTGTCGCTGCTGCTGCAGAACACCGGGCAACTCCAGGCGCTGTTCGGCACGAGCCCGAGGCGGATCCCCGACC
>CAYZFW010000485.1:0-2670 GCA_964477615.1 uncultured Phycisphaeraceae bacterium
GTGGGACGGCTGCTGCATCGGCGTCCCGCCCACCCCCTACGACGCGGTGGAAGTGAAACTCGCCAAGCCCGCGGACCGAAAGGACAGCCTGCTCTCGTTCGTCACGATCGAGGGCGTCATCGACGTCGACCCGTACCTGAACAAGGACTTCCTGCTGGGTCTGTACACGTTGTCGGAGGGCACGCTGTCTCAGCCCGCCAAGGGCAAGGACGACGACAGGGGCCTGTGAGCGTTCATCCGCCCGATGGCGCTGTAGCGCCGGGCCAGACGCCGAAGGTCCGCAAGCCGGGCGCACAACGCGGCGGAAGTCGCCGTCCGTGAGCCGTCCTTCGCTTCGATCATCTTGCCGGGGGCCGAACGGTGCGCGGGCATGACGCGCGCGATCACCGACGCGCTGTCGATCCACGCGACGCGCTTCGCTCCGGCCGGGTTGAAGAGAAAGGTCTGTTCCATGGCGTTCCACGCTCCTTGCATCGCGGCGGGTCGCTGACGTGCTCAATCAGACGATCCGCGAGACATCCTGTCTCTTCCGCGTTCGAGATCAGCATACCGCAAGTTCCGCCTGCGCACCGTGCAACACGTGGGGAGCACGAAAGTTCTCGTTCTCGGGCGTGGGCACCCGGTGGGTTATCACCACTGATGAGGGGAACAGCTTGACGCGCGGAACAAAACGCGGTTGTCGCCGCCGGGAACCACCCGGCGAAAAGGCCCGAGAATCGCGTCACCAAAGCACCGCTACACTCAGCCCCATGAAGAGCGCCGTCATCCGCTGGACCGCCGTCGCACTCGCCGCGTTCGTCGTCGGCCCCGTGGCGGGCTGGCTCACCGGCTCGCTCCGCGCCCCCGACGGCGCCGCCGACGCCACGGCTCTGCTCTCCACCTCGCCCGCGCTCGGCCTGGTTTCCACGCTCGCCGCTGTGCTGCTCGCCGTCGCGTACGGGCACATCGTCGCCAAACTCCAGAACTTCAAGTGGGGCATGCTCTGCGCCGGGCTGATCGTCGCGTGGGCGGCGTGGCAGTCGGGACGCGCCGACGCCGTCATCCGCCGCGTCCAGGCACCCTCCGCGCTGTGGCTGCTCGCGATCGAAGGCCTGATCTACGGCTTCATCGGCGTCGTCGCCACATACTTCATCGTGCGCGCTTCCGACAATCGCGCCGCCGGCGTGGACGGCGACGAGGGCACGCAGCAGGACTCGATGAAGGCCGCGGGCGTGGCGGTGCTGGCCGGAGCCGTTGTGGCGTGGGGCGTGGCCCGCAGCGAGATGGTGGGCCAGACCTTCGGCGCCGCCGTCGCCGCCGGCATCGTCGGCACACTCGTCGGGCGCGTGGTCGGCCACCGCGCCTGTGTCCCCGCGTCGATGCTCGCGTGCCCGATCCTCGCCGCCGCTTCTCCGGCCATCGGGGCGGTCATGCACGGGCAGTCCGTCACAGAGGCCCTCTACCGAGGCGAACTCTTCGCGCTCGCCCGCATCATGCCGCTGGACTGGCTGGCGGGCATGCTGATCGGCGTCGCCGTGGGCGTCTCGTGGGCCGGTTCGATGGTCGAGAAACACGCTCCGGAGGAGGCGCGCGGTGTGAAGCCCGCGGCGTAATCGGCCACGAGAGCATGCCCGCGACCAACCCTCAACTCAGCCTCACCAGTTTGCCTTTGCGCTTCACGATGTTCTTGTAGTCCCACTGAATCTCAGCGGACTTCTTCAGCCATCGCTTCAGGTCTTTGGCGTTGATCTGGTCCGCGCTCAAGAACCGCACCCCGGCGGACTTGAACTTTGTATCGGGAGGCTCCGCCGGAAGCCCCGGCTCGTCGAACGACTGCCCGCTCCAGAACATCAGCCGGATCCCCTCTTTCAGTTTCGAGTACCCGACGATGGGGTTGCCGTCGAGGAACCAGACAGGGTGGCGATGCCAGACCTTGCACTCCGCACCCGGCAGCCCCGCGTCGATCGCCTTGGCCAGCGTGTCGCAGATGCGTCGGTCCATCAGCGATTGTGCCGCGTGATAGGCAAGGATTTCGTCAGGAATTGGCATTGTCGTGGCAAGATACCGCGATTCACCTCGCTACGTCTCATGGCATCACTGCTCGAAGGGCCCTCAAGAAGCCGCGAGATCGATCGTGTTGCAGCCGCCGTTGCCGAGCTCGAATTGCAGGCGTAAATCTCCGGTCACCCCTCCGCACGCCGCAGCCACTCAAACTCCAGCGGTTCGAGTTCCTTCACAAGCCGCCCGCGCTCATCCCCGAGCTTCTGGCACTTCTTGGCGTCGCTCCACACGTCCGGGTCGGCCATGGACTGATCGATCTCTCTGATCCGCGCTTCGATGCGTTGGATCTTCTTCTCGATCTCCTCGGACTTCATCCGCTCCAGCGCATTGGCGCTGGGATTCACCGCCGCGGCCTTCTGCTTTTCTTTGGCCTTCGCCTGCTCGGCCTCAACTCGCTTCCGCTCCGCGGCGTCTCGCGCCCGCTTCGCCTCGGCCTCCGCAGCCGCCGCGGCCTTCTTCTTCGCCTCTTCCCGCTCGTGCCACTCGGTATAGTTGCCGTTGAAGACCTCGCACCCGCCGTGCCCGTCGAGCACGATCAGCCGGTTGCAGCACGCGTCGATGAACGCGCGGTCGTGGCTGATGAGGATCAGCGTGTGCTCGTACGGCCCGCCCTCCCGCCCCCGCCGCTCG
>CAYZFW010000486.1:0-2666 GCA_964477615.1 uncultured Phycisphaeraceae bacterium
GCCAGCGACGGCTTCTTCTTCATCAACTCGTTCAACTCCGAGATGGCGACCGGCGGCGTGGAGAAGGGCAACCCGCCCTTCGAGGCGGGCGCCTCGAAGCGCGACATGGACTATCTCCACATCATCGACTGGAAGAAGGCCGAGGCCGCCTTCCGCGCCGGCAAGGCCAAGAAGATCAACGACTTCCCGGTGATCTCTATCGAGACCAGCATCGCGGAGAACATCCTGTACTTCGCACCTGAGCCCAAGAGCCCGCACGGCGTCGATGTCACGCCCAACGGTCAGTACATGATCGTCGCCGGCAAGCTCGACCCGCACGTCACGGTCTACTCCATCGACAAGATCAAGGCCGCAATCGCGGCGAAGAACTACTCGGGCTCGGACACCTACGGCGTTCCGGTGCTGAACTTCGACGCCGTGAAGGAAGCCCAGGTCGAGCTGGGCCTAGGGCCCTTGCACACGCAGTTCGACGACAAGGGCTACGCCTACACGTCGCTGTTCCTTGATTCCGCGGTGGCGCGGTGGACGCTCGGCGGTGAGTACGACAAGCTCAACGCCGATCAGCCGTGGAAACTGGTCCAGAAGACGCCGGTGCAGTACAACATCGGGCACCTGTGCGCCGCCGAGGGAGACACGGTCAGCCCCGACGGGAACTACCTGATCTCGATGTCGAAGTGGTCGGTCGACCGCTTCCTGCCCACCGGCCCGCTGCTGCCGCAGAACTTCCAGTTGGTCGACATCTCGAAGCCCGGGACGACGATGCCGGTGCTGTACGACCTTCCCATCGGCGTGGGCGAGCCGCACTACTGCCAGATGATCAAGGCGGACAAACTCCAGACTTGGAAGGTGTACCCCGAAGTGGGCTGGAATCCGCACACCCAGTCGCTCGACCCCAACGCGCCCAAGAAGGGCACCGAAGGAGTGAAGCGCGACGGCGACAAGGTGACGGTCAACATGACCGCGGTGCGAAGCCACTTCTTCCCTGAGCACGTCGAGATCAGCGAGGGCGACGAGGTGACGTGGCGGATCACAGCAATGGAGACCGCGCAGGACGCCACACACGGGTTCTGCATCGGCGGCTACAACGTGAACCTCTCGCTCGAGCCCGGTGAGTACACCGAGTTCAAGTTCAAGGCCGACCGCTCCGGTACCTACCCGTTCTACTGCACCGAGTTCTGCTCGGCGCTGCACCTCGAGATGATGGGCTACCTGCACATCAAACCCAAGGGCACCGCCCAGGCACCGACCGCAGCGAGTCCAACCGCCGCGGCCACCAATTCGACGAGCGCCGACTAACCACCAGGCGACACGGCCCCCGCGGGCGAAAGCCCGCGCCGGGCTCTTCTCGGGAGCCATGTTCCTTCATGCGACAACGCGGCCGCTGGCACCCGTGCCAACGCAGGAGATCGTCATGTCACGACTCATCCAGACCATCATCGGACCGCGCGTCCCATCCGAAGAACTGCGGACCTATCGCTGGCGCTACCTCACGCCGACGCTCATCTTCATGGCCGCGCGGGTCTTCCTGCTCGTCTCGATCTTCTTCCCCTACTGGCACATGGAACTCGTCGCTCCGCAGTATCCGGACGGGTTGTTCCTCACCGCGTATGTCAACAATCTGACAGGGGATGTCCGCGAGATCGACGGGCTGAACCACTACATCGGTATGCGTCCTCTCGGCGAGGCCGCGGCCTTCGAGCGGGCCGCTTCGGTGTGGATGATCATCGCGATGTTCATGCTGGTTGAGGGGGCGGCGTTCGTCCACAGCAGGTGGGCCGTGCTGCTCGCCATCCCGGCGGTGACATTCCCGATCGGCTTCATCGTCGACCTTCATTTCTGGATGCGGACGTTCGGGCTGAACCTGAACCCCGAGGCGCCGCTGTCGAAATCGGTCAAGCCGTTTGTTCCAACCGTGATCGGCGAGGGCGGAATCGGGCAGTTCAAGACCTACGCCGACTTCGGCCACGGATACTGGTTGGCGTGCGCCTGTGCCGTGCTGGTCGTTGTGGGGTTCTTCTTTCACCGCCGAGCGTATCGGCCGCTGTCCCTGCGGACCGCACAGGGAGGGCTCCGCGCGTGAGACGCCCGCTGCTCCAAGTCCTCGTGGTGTGGGCGCTTGCCCCGATGCTCCCGGTACGGGGCACACCGGCGGGCGAACCCGCCCACGCCCCACCTCTGGCGCTTCAGTCCACAGGTGCCGCGGCTTCACGCTCGGTTCCGGAGTCCATGGGCGAGATCGGGCGACGAATCCGGGCGGCGGCTCCCGGCGACACGCTCGTGGTCACCGCCGGTGTCTATCACGAACACCTCCGCATCGACAAGCCGCTCTCACTCGTCGCGAGCGGGCCGGTTGTGATCGATGGCGGCGGCTGTGGTGATATCATCGAGGTCATTGCGCCCGATGTCACCCTCCGCGGGTTCACCATCCGCAACACCGGTATCGACCTCGACAAGGAGAACGCCGCGATCCGCGTGACCGCGCCGCGCGTGGTGCTCGCGGACAACACGCTGGAGGACATCCTCTTCGGGATTGATCTCCGCGAGTCGCCCGACAGCAGGATCATCGGCAACACCATCGGCGGCAAGGCGCTCGACATCGCCCGCCGCGGCGACGGGCTGCGCCTGTGGCGCTCCGACCGCGCCGTGATCGAGGGCAACACCATCCA
>CAYZFW010000487.1:0-2665 GCA_964477615.1 uncultured Phycisphaeraceae bacterium
AGGCCCAGCCCGAGATCATGCACCCCCTCATCGGCACCAAGCGCGAGCTCACCATCCTCCGCGCCGAGACCGAGGCGGTCATCGAGAAGGTCAAGAAGGAGAAGGCCTGGACCAAGAGCCTGGACATCAAGATCGGCACCATGATCGAGGTTCCCCGCGCGGCGGTGACGGCGAACGAGATCGCCGAGGTCTCGGACTTCTTCTCCTTCGGCACCAACGACCTGACGCAGCTCACCTTCGGCTACTCGCGCGACGACGTGAACTCGTTCCTGCCCGACTACCTCACCCGCGAGGTCCTGCCGCAGGACCCGTTCCAGAGCCTCGACGGCACGGGCGTGGGCCAGCTGGTGGAGATGGCGGTGAGCAAGGGCCGCATCGTCGAGCCGAAGCTCAAGGTCGGCATCTGCGGCGAGCACGGCGGCGACCCCGCCAGCGTCCACTTCTTCCACAAGGCCGGGCTGGACTACGTGTCCTGCTCGCCGTTCCGCGTGCCGATTGCCCGTCTTGCCGCGGCGCAGGCGGCGATCAAAGGGTGAGCACGCTCGCCCGGTGAATGTCGGTTGATTCCCACGAAGCCCGCGGCGACGCGGGCTTTTTCGTGCGCGCGAATGCGGATGGTGCAAGAGCAGGTATAGTCTGCCCATGGCGAAGGGTGATCGGCAGCCAAGTTCCAAGCGAAAGAGTTTTGTGGAATCATCCGCGGAGCTCTCCGCAGCGTCTGACCCGGCACTGCAAGGGAAACTGCCTGCTGACATTCTGGCTGACTACGAAGTCCGCGAGTGGAAGCACGCTTGCGCAATCCTGAAGACGGATTTTCCATCGGAGCTGCAAGACATCATCAACGTGCTGCGGGGCTTTCGTCTGAACCAAGCAGACGTCGAAGCGGGCGGCGGCGGCAAATCGGAGATGTCGAAGTGGATGGACTCGGAGTTCTTTTCGAGAGGCTGGGAGAAGAAGCGATGGAACACGCAGATCGTTGTGGATGGTCAGCCGACGGAGAGTCCCACGCACGAAGTGGACTGCTTCAAGAACCGGGTTGCACTTGAGATTGAATGGAGCAACAAAGACCCCTTCTACGATAGGGATCTCAATAACTTTCGCTTGCTCTTTGACCTCCGCGTCATCAGCGCTGGCGTGATCATCACCAAGTCGGATGAGTTGGCCGCACTGTTTCACCAATTAGGCATCTGGGAGAAGTACGGCACTTCAACCACATGGATGTCGAAGCTGCTCCCACGCATCTTGGGCGGTGGTGGTGGCGGCTGCCCGCTGCTCGTGATCGGCATCAAGCGAAGCAGATTCGTGCCAAAACAGGAGAACTCGAAGTGAAGCATCGAGATCCCAGCAACGACGCGGCTAGGGACCTGTTGTCCCTCGGTACCGGTGTCGCATCGACCATTCTAGCAGACCCACCTTGGCAGTTCGCAAATTCGACTGGGAAGATCGCACCAGAGCATAAGCGACTGCTTCGGTATCCGACCATGACCCTGTCACAGATCATGGAGTTGCCGGTCGCGCAAGTGGCAACTCCGCAGTCACACCTCTACCTCTGGGTTCCAAACGCGCTGATTGGTGATGGGCTTGAAGTCATGAAGCGGTGGGGCTTTGACTACAAGAGTAACATCATCTGGTACAAGGTGCGCAAAGACGGCGGGCCTGATCGGCGCGGGGTCGGATTCTATTTTCGCAACGTTACGGAGGTGGTTCTCTTCGGGATCCGTGGGAAACGGAATCGCACCCGTGAGGCGGGTAGGCGGCAGCCAAACGTGATCGTGTCACAGAAGCGAGAGCACTCCCGGAAACCTGACGAACTCTACGAGATCATTGAAGAGTGCAGCCACGGTCCATACCTTGAGTTGTTCGCTCGATCAGTTCGTCCTGGTTGGGTTCAGTGGGGGAACGAAGTCGGCGCGCCCCGAATGCCAGCACATAGGGGCTACTCCGGGAACTACCGAGAGAGCCGCGTTTCGGACGGTGTCCCGCTTGTCAAACCCACTTCGGCACGGATCCGGCTCGCGTCGAGTTGGGATTCGGGTCGCCTCACGCTTAACGCAGGCTAGGCTGTGCTTGTGAACTTTGCCCCGGCCGATTCCATCTCCGCTGGGCGACCAAGCGGTAATGCTACGCGCCCGGCGATGCTCCTGATCCTCGCGGTGACTTTGGCGCGGTTGGCGTTCCTGTGGTTCTCGCCGTACGAACTCTCCGCCGACGAGGCGCAGTACTGGGACTGGTCACGTCGGCTCGAACTGTCGTACCACACCAAGGGCCCCGGCGCGGCGTGGGCGATCTTTGCTTCGACTTCTGTACTGGGAACGAGCGAGTTCGGTGTCCGCGCCCCTGCTGCTCTTGCTTCGGGGGTGATGATGCTGGCGCTGGCCGTGCTGGCGGGGCGGATCGCGGGAGCGCGGCATGGCGGGGGGGCGGCGCTCATGGCCGTCGTCGTCACGCTATGCATCCCCGCGTACCACGCCGCGGCCCTGCTGATGACCATCGACGGGCCGATGCTGGCGTGCTGGGCGGTGGCGCTGCTGGCGGCGTGGCGGCTCCACGAGGCGTGCGGCGTCGGTGAATCGAGCAGGACTGTCGTTCGTGCTCCCAACCGATTGGGCTGGGCGGTTGTGCTGGGTGCGGCGCTGGGGATCGGGTTCCTGTTCAAGTACACCAT
>CAYZFW010000488.1:0-2664 GCA_964477615.1 uncultured Phycisphaeraceae bacterium
CACGGCGAGAACGGGTGCCGATCACGGGGTACTGCGAGGACGCCGTACCCCGGCACCCATCGAACTCACCTTCGCTGCAATCGAATCTATGTCCTCGTCCTCTCGCGTTTGCGATTGACTTCTTGATGGTTGAGAGAAGGAGTTCTCCGCCCACCTCTCAGCGGTCGTCGGCATCATCGGGTGGTTCGGGCGAGGACTGATCCCCGGAGCGGTCGTTTCCGCAGGAGTGCTGACGGTCGCGCCACCCGACCGCCCGCGCCGCAGGCGAATTTCACGCCGCGACGCCGCGACGCCGCACCACCATTCGCCGCGCCGGAACCGCTATTGTTCCCACCACATGCCCGAAGGCTCAACCATCCCCGCCGACGCCGCGTTTGCCGCGATCACCGCGGCCGCGTCTCCCAAGCCGCACAACCCGTACTACGACAGCCCGGCGAAGGAGACGGTGGTCTCGATGATCATCTCTCTGGCCATGGCGCTGGTGGCCAAGAGTTTCATCGTCGAAGCATTTGTCATCCCCACCGGGTCGATGGCCCCCACGCTGCTCGGGCAGCACATGCTCTTCCGCAGCCCGCAGTCGGGGTACGAGTGGACCGTCAACCCGTTCTACTTCCAGGACGACCGCGGGCAGTTCCCCTTCGCCGTGCAGGGCAACGGCTCCTCGTTCCCCTTCCCCACCTCCACCGACCCGATGTCGACGAGCCAGGTGAACGGTTGGGACGGCGGGCGGGTGCACCGCGTCCGGGCCGGCTACGCCCCGGTGCCGGGGCCGATGCGCTCCCGCGCTGGCGACCGCATCCTGGTGCACAAGTGGCTCTATGAGGTGTTCGAGCCGCAGCGGTTTGATGTCGTGGTCTTCAAGAACCCAGAAGACCCCGGGCTGAACTACATCAAGCGCCTGCTCGGCCTCCCCAACGAGGACGTGTGGCTCGCCGACGGCGACGTGTTCGTCCGCCCCCACAACCCCGACGGCACGCCGGACCCGACCAAACCGTGGACCATCCAGCGCAAGAGCGACCGCGTGCAGTCGTCGCTGTGGCGCACGGTGTTCTCAAGCGAGTACACCCCGCCGGTGGCCAAGCAGGCCCTCAGCGGCGTGAAGGTCTTCGACGCGCCGTGGACGGGCGCGGGGTGGGACGTCTCGACGCAGACCTACAGCACGAAGTCCGACGCGTCGGAACTCTCGTGGAACACCGGGGCGTGGCCCATCTGGGACTGGGTGCCGTACAACGACATGCGCGACAACACGCGCCGCGACAAGTGGCCGGTGTCCGACCTGCGCGTGCGGGCGGGGGTGAAGCCGGAGAAGGCGGGGCTGGCGCTGACCGCGACCATCGCCGCGCGTCGGCACGAGTTCCAAGGGGCGATCGAGAGCGGCAAGGCGGTGCTGCGGATGCGTCCGACGGTAGACGGCGTTGCCATCGGGGCCACCGGCTCGCCCGAGACATGGGCGACGGTGGCGGAGGCCATGCTGCCGGCGGGGGCGTTCGAGCCCGGCGCGTTCACCGACTTCGAGCTCTGGCACGCCGACCAGCGGCTCGAGGTCCGCGTCAACGGCAAGGCGGTCGTCACGCACGAGTACGACTGGACCGCCCCGCAGCGCGTGCTCTATGTCACCGGCCCGGAGAATCCGAACAACACCCTCGGCGTCGCCCGCCTCGGAAGCCCGCTCATCTACGAAGACGGCAAGGTCGGCCAGGCCTCGGCGAAGCTGCCCGCCGTGCGATGGACATTCAACGGTTCGCCGGTCACGCTGTCGCGCGTCGGCCTTGATAAAGACGTGTACTACGAGCCCGTCGCCCGCAACGGCCGCCCCGGCCTGGGCACCACCGATGCCAACCCCGCCTCGCTGGGCGAGGACCAGTTCTTCTGCTGCGGCGACAACTCGTCCAACTCCTTCGACGGGCGCATGTGGGGCGAGCCGAACCCCTGGGTCGCGGCGGAGATCGACGACACGCCGGGCACCGTGCACCGCAAGATGCTACTGGGCAAGGCGTTTTTCGTGTACTTCCCCGCGCCGTACATGGTGGGGGACCGCATCCCCGTTCCGGACTTCGGGCGCATGCGGTTTATCCGGTGAGTAGACCGCGCACTGTTCGGTGCGCTCGCTCGGCAGAGATTTGCGCGGGGTGTCTTTCGACGGCGGGGGCGCTGCCGATCGGTGCTCGCGATGCCCCCGCAGGTGAAGGCGCGCAACCGCGGGGACGCGTTCCTCGCTTGGCTGGCTGAAGGTTGGTTGCCGCGAATCCTGCATCCGACGTGCCGCCTCGATCGCCCTCCACCCCATCACCACCGACTGAAATAGCAGGACGTCGGCATTCCATCATCTGAGGGCGTGCTCGCTTCCGAGCAACCCGCGCGTTACCACAATAAAGACGCACCCGGGGTTGATCGGGTGCGTTCAGAGAGGTTCAGTTGAAGGAGGTCGCTCAGGCCTTCGCGGGCTCGCGCTTCTTGAGCACCTTGTTCATCATCTTGACCATGATGAAGACGACCCAGGCGACGATCAGGAAGTTGATGACCTGGTTGATGAACAGGCCGTAGCGGATCGCGACTTCGGCGACTGCGGGGGTGGCGGTCGCGTCGGCCCTCTGCAGGACGATGCTGAGGTTCTTGAAGTCGACGCCGCCGATGATCATGCCCAGCGGGGGCATGAACACGTCG
>CAYZFW010000489.1:0-2659 GCA_964477615.1 uncultured Phycisphaeraceae bacterium
AACTGGCTGGGCGCGTGGAGCAACGCGGGCAACTACATCGTCGATGACGCCGTGCAGTTCGGCGGATCTTCGTACGTCGCGCTCACGGCGAACACCAACTCGCAGCCTGATCTGAATCCGCTCGACTGGGACCTGCTGGCGTCGCAAGGCGCGGCGGGTGCTCCCGGTGCTACTGGTGCGACTGGTCCCGCAGGTGCGACTGGTGCGACGGGTCCGCAGGGTCCTGCCGGTCCGCAAGGGCCGCAGGGCGCGACAGGCGCGCAAGGTCCTCAGGGTGCGACCGGTGCCACCGGCGCAACCGGTCCGACCGGTGCTACCGGTCCGCAGGGCCCGACTGGCGTGGTGAACGCCACCGCGCCCATCGCCTACAACGGCGGAACGCAGACGGTCTCGCTCAACCCAAGCGGCATCACCTCGGCGTTCATCGCCGACGGGACCGTGTCGAGCGATGACATCGCGGATATCACGCGCAGCATCTTCATTTCCTACAACGACATCCAGCCGGTCGATCCCGGCAACGTCACACTGAACCGGGCCAACTTCAATGTGAGCGACGACGGAAGGTTCTTCTCGTGGCGTCTCCCTGACGGCGGCGCGACTTCCGTAACAACCACGTTCCAGGTTCCGCGCGACTTTGTCGCGGGTAATGCTCCACCCATCAACTTCCACTGGGCCACGGACGAAGGGAACGGGAGCACGAACTTCCGGTTCGGCGTTCGCTTCTCCCGCTACGCGACACTCAACAGTCCCAACGCCGCCGTGGTCGCCCGGGGCACTGCGCAGTTCAACTGGCCCGGACAGTCCACGGCAACCACGAGCACCTTCTCGGCCTACTCGGTGAGCGAGACTTGGAACCCAGGAGACGTCATCGTCCTCACCATTTTCCGCGACACCAGCGACTCCTCTGGAGCCAACATCTACCTCCAGGGCGTCAGCTTCGACTACACCGCCACCCGCTGATCCCCCGACCAAGGAAACCACCGATGAACACCACATCATCCATCCTGCGTCGGAGCCTCGCGAGGCGGATCGGCCTCGCGTCAGCGGGGGCGGTCCTTGCGGTCGCCGCGGCCACCCCCGTGCTCGCCCAGTTCTCCATCCCCTGGTCCACCGTCGACGCCGGTGGCGGGGTCTCCATCGGCGGGCCCTACTCCGTCGAGGGAACCGCGGGGCAGTTCGATGTCGGGCCGGGGCAGAGCGGCGGGCCGTTCTGTCTCGTCACCGCCTACTGGGAAGGCGGACGCCTCACCAGCACCTGCCCCGGCGATCTCAATGCCGACAACGTCGTCAACACCCTCGACCTGGTTATCTTCCTCGCCGCCTTCGGCAACCCAAGCCCCTGCGGCGACGGTGCCGACTTCAACTTCGACGGCAACGTCAACACACTCGACCTGACCGTGTTCCTCGGGAACTTCGGGCTGACGTGCAACTGAGCACGGCCTGACGCAAAGTACCGATGCAAAGAAGAGCCCGCCGTTCGTCGGCGGGCTCTTTTGTCTTGGTTGGGATGGGGGCGGTCGGGCGCGTTGTCTCGGTGTCGGGGGCGACCGGTGTTCTTCCCGGCCCATCGCCTCAGGGCCGGCGATGGCCCGGCATCCTCAGGATCGAGCAGGCGCGACGGTTCACATCACGGGCAGGCTCGCCCGAACACGCCCAACAGGAAGACCAGGTCGGTGACATCGGCCTTTCCATCGGCGTTGAGGTCGGCGGTGCCGGCGTCGTGGGCCGGCTTGCCGAAGCCGCCGAGGAAGCGCACGAGATCGGTGGTGTTGACCGCGCGGTCCTGGTTGAGGTCGCCGGTGCACACGGGGGTCAGCGTCAGGATCGTGCCGCTGGCAAACGGCCCGGCGTACACGCTGGTGCGCGCTCCTGAGCCGGCGTTGCCCAGACCCTCGGGCACGGGCCAATCGATCTCGACGCGGTCGGCGTGGTCGGCAGCGCCGAGGCCGAAGTTGGCGCGGAGGTCCTCGGTCGAGGTGGTGCTGCTGCCGCTGGAGACCAGTCGGGTCTGCCACACGCCGCCCGAGAGCACGCGGACGCGGGCGCCGATGGCGTCGCGGTTGACGGTGCCCGCGCCCACGGCCCGGATCTTCAGCCAGCCGTTGCCGGTCTGCGAGAGGTTCTCGTAAATGCTCACCGACGAGTTGGGGTTGATGGTGATGATGTCCTGGCGGCCGTCGTTGTTGAGGTCCAGTTGCACGCTGTACTGGCTGGCGAGCGGCGTGGAGTTGAGCGCGGGGGTGGCGTCGGCCCAGTTGCCGTTGCCGAGGTTGCGCGTGAGGCGGGAGAGTTCGGGTCGCCCGAAGCTCCCGGCCTGGTAGTTGTCCAGGAGGCCGTCGTTGTCGGCGTCGATCCAGTGCGTGCCCCAGCCGAAGATGGTGCGGAAAGGCGTGGTCTCGACGAGTCGGCCGGCGCGGGTCTCGTAGTACGTGCCGGCCACGGCGTCGGTGATGGAGAGGTCGAGGTCGCCGTCGTTGTCGATGTCGCCCACGGCGATGCCCATCGGGGCGGGGCCCAGGTGGGTGAAGCCCGCGTCGGCGGCGACATCAACGAGCATGCGCCCGCCCGCGGGGTTGGGCACGTTGCGCAGGAGGGCGGGTACGAAGGAGCCGATGTTGAAGGCGTCCTCCCAGCCGTCGGCGTCGTAGTCGCCCCAGGG
>CAYZFW010000490.1:0-2659 GCA_964477615.1 uncultured Phycisphaeraceae bacterium
GGCTCTGTTCTTTTGTTTGACCCCTCGCGTCCTGATCCTTGGAGCCGAACGGCATGTCTCAGGTGTCCGGTCGAAACCTGCCTGTGAGTGTTCCGGCTGTTGGAGGCGGAGGCTCCTCCGTTGCAAACCCTGTGAATACTCCTGCTCCCGCAACCAGCGCCTCGTCGGCCCCTGTCCCCGCCGCCGGAAGCTCGGCCGACACCCGTACCAACCGCATCCCGGAGGGCCTGTGGCTCCGCTGCCCTTCGTGCTCGGCGATGATCTACCGCAAGCAGATGGAGGCGAACAAGCACGTGTGCCCGGAGTGCTCGCACCACTTCCGGATTTCCGCCGTGGAGCGGGTGAAGCAGCTCGCCGACGAGGGGTCGTTCGAGCCGATGTTCACGGGGCTGATGACGACCGACCCGCTGGGGTTCACGGATCTGAAGTCGTACAAGGACCGGCTGGCGGCGGAGCAGAAGAAGACGGGTCAGCGTGAGGGGATTCAGACGGGCAAGTGCTTTATCAAGGGCCGCCCGGCGATGCTGGGGTGCCTGGACCTGACGTTCTTCATGGGGACGCTGTCGAGCGTGGTGGGCGAGAAACTCACGCGGGCCATCGAGCACGCGACCGATGAGGATCTGCCGCTGATTGTCGTCTCGTGCTCCGGTGGGGCGCGGATGCAGGAGTCGGGGTACTCGCTGATGCAGATGGCCAAGACGTCTGCGGCGCTGGCGCGGCACGCGGACGCCGGGGGGCTGTTCATCAGCGTGCTCACCGATCCGACAACGGGCGGTGTGTCGGCGTCGTTTGCGATGCTGGGGGACGTGATCTTTGCGGAGCCCAAGGCGCTGATCGGGTTTGCGGGTCCTCGCGTGATCCAGCAGACGCTGCGCCAGGAACTGCCGGAGGGGTTCCAGACGTCCGAGTTCCTGCTCAAGGGCGGGATGGTGGACCGGGTGGTTCACCGGCACGAACTGCGGAACGAGATTGCGCGGGTGATCGACTACACGGGGAAGTAGCGGGCTTCGGCGACACCCAGGATTTCCTCGGCGGCGATCTCCGCGCCGTCGCTTGCCGTGGATGGCGCAAGGCTCGCGGCCGCGGCGCGCATCGCGCGGTCTTCCAGCGTCTGAAGCAGGGCCGCCGTCAGCGTCTCCGTGTTCAGCTTCCGGACCGGCAGCGTGACCGAGACCCCCAACCGCTCGCACCTCGCGGCGTTGTCGAACTGGTCGTGCGAATGAGGAACGATCACGGTCGGCTTCCCCGCCCGCAGCCCCTGAGCCGTCGAGCCGATCCCGCCGTGATGGACGCTTGCTGCACAACGAGGCATGAGCCAAGAGAACGGCGCGTACGGGACGGCGATGGCCGTCTTACTCAGGCCCGTTGGCACCGCCCCGCCGCGCCCGATCAAGAGGACCGCGCGGCAGCCAACGGCCCGGGAAGCTCCCGCGGCGTGGCGGTAGAAGTCGCCGGGGTCGTACACCGTCGCGGTGCCGAGTGAGAACAGCACCGGCGGCGGGCCATCGCTCAGGAAACGCTCCAGCCGGTCGCGGCCTTCCCAATCGCGCCCCGACTGGTCGTAGAACGGGAACCCGCAGACGTGGGCGCGGGGCGGGTCGTCGGGCATCGGTGGGCGGAAGGCGGGCGACCACATGGCGAGGGAGCGGGTGCCGCCGCGGGTGACGTTGTGCCAGTGGTCGGCGAGTGGCGCGAGCCCGCGGGCTGCGCGGTCGCGGTTGAGGGGGCGGTTCATCAGGCGGCGCATGACGCGTGTGCCGCCCCAGCGGATGAAGCGCCACCACCACAGCGGCGGGTTGTGACCGCCGGGGCCGATGGGCATGGTGCAGCAGGGCTCGTGCCGGCTCATCCAGATGACGGGGGAGAGCACCATGCTCAGCCAGGGGACGCCAAGTTCATCGCACACGGCCGCGGCGCCGAGGCAGAGCGGATGAACCACGACAGCGCGGGGGCTGGTTTCGCGGACGCGTGCCGCAAGGCGCGTCTGCGCCGCGGGCACGCGGGGCAGCACGACGTCGCGGAACAAACGCGTGCCGGCGACCATGGGGTTGTGCATCCACGGGTTGTCGCGGATGAACGCGGCGACGTCGACGTATTCGCCGGAGGCGTGGAAGCCGATGCCTTCGCGCTCGATCTCGGCCTGGAAGTACGGGTTGGTCGAGATGATCGGGCGCGCTCCGCGGCGCTTCAGCGCGAGGGCGACGGCGATGAAGGGGTTGACGTCGCCGTGGGAACCGTTGGTGCAGAGGATGACGGTGCCCGGGCCGGTCATGCGGGGGGGCGCTCCCGAGAGCGTTGCCAGGCGCTGATGGCGGCTTTGCCGCCGGCGGCGAAGTACGCCGAGGCGAGGGCGAGCGCGATGACGGCGCTGTAGGGCAGCAGCCAAGCCTGCACGTGCCAGACGGAGAAGTCAAGCGAGGCTGGCGGGCCGGAGATGGTGAAGGCGGTGAAGAAGGTGGCGGACATGGTGAGCAGGCCGTAGCGGACGAGGGCGACGGCGTAACCGAAGGAGATGATCGAACTGATGATGAGCGTGTAGCGCTGGAAGCCGAACTCGGAGCCGATCATGATGGTGCCGACGACCCACAGCGCGATGATGGCCCAGGAATCGCGGCGGAGCACCCAGCGCAGGCCGACCATCAGCAGGGTGACAAAGAGC
>CAYZFW010000491.1:0-2648 GCA_964477615.1 uncultured Phycisphaeraceae bacterium
CCGCGTCGTAGGGGGTGGGCGGGACGCCGATGCAGCAGCCGTCCCACTGGTTGAGCATCATGAGCACCTCGGTGGTCTCCATCGACATCAGCGGGAACAGCACGTAGCCGGTGATCTTGACGTGCTTGCCCTTCAGGTCAGCCACGCGGCGGGGCATCTCCTTCAGACCCGAGCGTGGGCGGAATGACTCGCTGGCCGAGACGAGCAGTTCCCACGGCACGACCATCGGATCGGTAGGGGTGCCGGCCCCGCGAACGAGGTAGCGGCCGTCGAGACGGGTCCAGCCGTCGTCTTCTTGCTTGACGTCTGTGACGGGGCCGAGGGTGAAGACGGGGCCTTTGTCGGCGGTGGTGGCAGCGGGCTTTGCCGGATCCTCAGCGGTGGTGCCGGCGGGCTTCGCCGGCGACGAGGCCGTCCCGTCGGACTTGGGATCGCCCTTGAGCAGGAGATCGTTCAGGCCCGAGAGCGGTGAATCGCTGGGGATCTTCGCTGCGGGGGTGCCCGCCTGCCCCGTGCCGCCCGCGGCGGGCAAGGCGCCGCCGGCACCGTGGTACGCGTTGTGTCCGGTCGGGGGCGTGACGGCTGTTGCGGCGGGGGCCGGGGTGGTCTGGACTGGATCGGGTGCGTTGGGAGAGGGCGTGGGTGCGGGTTCTGGCTCGCGGACCGCTTCGGGTGTGGAAGGGCGCGGGCTCGGCGCGGCGGCCGCGGGTGGCTGCGGCGTCTGGGGGGCAGGCTTGCCAGCGGAGCGGAAGGCCCCGCCGTTGATCACCCACACCGCCGCGGTGGCGATGACGAGGACACCGATGATCGACCAGAACGTTTTCATCGATTGATGCTAGCGCGGAGGCCGAGCCACCTGCCAAGCCCCGCTCACCGCGCCGGCGTCAGCAACTGATCCGGCGTCTGCAGCAGGTCCATGATGCACTGCAGGCACTGGGCCGCCTCGGCGCCGTCCACGCAGCGGTGGTCGCACGTCAGGCTCAGCGGCATCACCTTGGTCACGTGGATGCCGCCCTTGCGGGCCACCACGGCGTCGCGCGTGCGCCCCACCGCCAGGATGCCGACCTCGGGGTAGTTGATGATCGGCGTGGCGAAACGCCCGGCGTACGAGCCCACGTTCGAGATCGTGAACGTGCTGCCGCTCAGTCGATCGCGGGGGATCGAGCGGTCGCGCGTCATGCGGGCCAGTTCGGCGATGTGGCGCCCGATCTCCAGCACCCCCAGGGCGTCGGTCTGCGGGATCACCGGGACCGACAGCCCCTGCTCGGTATCGGTCGCGATGCCCATGTGGACGACGGGGTGACGCACGATCTCTTCGGCCTCGTCGTTCACCAGGGCGTTGAGCGCGGGGAACTTCTTCAGGGCTCGGCACACAGCAGAGACGACGAACGGAAGGTACGAGAGCTTCTCGCCGCTGGCGGCGCTGGTGCGCTTCCGCACGTCGTCGAGTTCGGCGATGTCCACCTCGTCCATGACGGTGAAGTGGACGGCGCGGTCAACGCTTTGGCGCAGGCGGTTGGCGATGGTCTTGCGCACGCCGCGGAACGGCACCCGGTGGGCGTCGCTGGCAGGGACGAGCACGGGGGGACGCGCGGGCATGATGGCCTGCTGCGGGACGGGGGTGACGGCGACTTCCGACCGCCGCGGGGCGACGGGCTCGTGATAGACCGGCGCGGCGGGGGCGGAGCGGGACGGCGCGGAACCGCCACCCGAGGCGGCGGCACGCACGTCAGATTCCGTCACGCGACCACCGATGCCTGTGCCTGACACGGCGTCGATGTCCACATTCAGATCGCGGGCAAGACGGCGCACGGCAGGGGTCGCCAACGCTTTTCCAGCCTCGGCGGTGACCGCGCCCAGCGAGCCGGACATGGTGCCGACGACGGTGCCGGCGTCCTCACGCTCTTCCTTCGCGGCGGGCTTTGAACCGTTGTTCGCGGGGGCGGCAGGCTTCGCGGGCGCGATGGCCGGGGCGGCCTTTGAACCGCCGCTCGCGGCCGCACCAACATACGTCCACGCGATCGTGCCGACCTTGAGAATGTCACCAGGGTTGCCGCGGAGCTCGGCGATGGTGCCGGCGCGGGGGCTGGGGACCTCGACGAGGGCCTTGTCGGTCTCCATCTCGGCGACCACCTGGTGCTCCTCGACGGTGTCGCCGGGCTTCACGCGCCAGGAGATCAGTTCGGCCTCGTGGACGCCCTCGCCCAGGTCGGGGAGGATGAAGACGTTGGGGTCGGTGGACTTGGGGTGGGCCATTGGCGCGGGTGTGCTGTTTGGGGGGATCGGGGGAATCGGGGGATCCGCGGGGGCGGTCACGATAGGGCCAGAACCCCATGGGGGTCTGCTCTTGTCGCGTGGGAACCACAGGATACACGACTGCCAGCCGGGGTCTGACCCGCCAGCGGGGAATCAGGTGAACCGTTCCACCTCACGGCCGGCGCGGGTAGGCTGCGCGAGTGACGAACCCGCTCGAAACACCTGTGCGGACGCCCGGACTCGGGTCCGAGTTCCAGATCATCGACCTGGCCCGGGCCGAGGAGGCTCGCTTGGCCGTTGGTTTCCGCGAGATCGCCGACCGCTGGGTGCCCTTTGCGGGTGGGGTGGTCGGCTTGGGCGAACCCGGGTCGTGGGTCAACGGGGCGGTCGGG
>CAYZFW010000492.1:0-2642 GCA_964477615.1 uncultured Phycisphaeraceae bacterium
GAGGTAGGGGGAGGACTCTCTCGCGAGGCGGTTGGTGCCCGGGGCGGGCGCCACGGCGGACTGCGGAGCGGGCTGGGCGATGGACATGGGCGCTCCGGCGAGAAGGGCGGATGAGATCAGGGCCGCACGGGGTTGGCGGGTCATGGGGGGACTGTATGGATGGGCGGGGGGAAGATTGGGTCGGGGATGGGCGAATCGCGGACGAATCCGAACGATTCCCTATCAGACTCTGAGCCGGGTTGATCGACGCTCGGTTTGGGGCTATCCTCTCCGCCCCACTTTGACCGGTCCCACGTCCGCTGGGCAAGCGGCGTCACGGTCGAGACCCTTGATTGATCGGAGTTTCCTCGCCATGTCCAACGTGTGCCATTTCACCGGGAAGAAGCCCGCCTTCGGGAACAGCGTGGCGCGGAGCGGTGCCGCCATCAAGACCGGGGGCTTCGGCCTCACGACCTCCGGCGGCTCGCGCCGGCGCTTCAACCCCAACATCAAGGTCGTGACCGCGATCATCGACGGCGTGCCGCAGCGCATCCGCGTTTCCACCAAGGCCATCAAGTCGGGCCTGGTCGTGAAGCCGCTGAAGCGCAAGTACGGCTACACCGCCAAGCAGAAGGCTGCGAAGCACTGAGCCGGAAGGCATCAGGGCATCAAAGCAGCAAGCATCGACTCGGACCATTCGGCCCACGGTGAACGCCGTGGGCTTTTTTGTTGTGGCCTTACGGGTTCATGTCGAGGGCGATCTCGATGAGTTCCGTGCACGCCGCTTCGCCGTCGCCCGCGTTGCAGAGGGCGACGGCGCCGAGGTTCTTCTCGGGGACGATGACCATGAGCGCGAAAAACGTCCCAGCCGAGCCGTTGTGCCAGTGCCACGGCGGGTCTTTGCGGTCGTTGATGACCCAGCCGCCGGCGTAGCCCTCGATGGGTGTGTGGAGTTCCAGGATCGTTGACGGCCGGAGCAAGCGGAGCCGCGCGGGCAGGCCCTGGGGTGGAGGTGCCTTTTCGCCCGGTTTGGCGGTGGCTTCGCGGTAGCCCTTCATGTGGCCGGCGGCGAACATGGCGAGCTCTTCCGCGGTGCAGTGGATATCGCCCGCCGGGGCGAGCACCTGGCTGAGTTTGTACTTGGGGTCGAAGTCCTGCGGGCGGGCGCCGAGGAGTCCGGGCAGGTGCCCGCGCGGCTCGTCGCGGCGGTCGGCCCGGGCTGGCCAGCCGAAGCCCGCGGAGGGCATGGCGACCACGTCGAAGACGCGGTCCTGCATGAGGTCGGTGTAGGCCTTGTTCGCGGCGTGCTCGGCAACCGCCGCCGCCACCGTGTAGGACGCGTTGGAATAGAACTGCTTCGTGCCCGGCGGGAGCGCCGGATCGTGCGAGAGCAGGGCGCGGACGAATGCGGCCCGCTGCTGGCGGACGTCGCCGGGGAGGTTCCTGAGCATCTCGAAGTCGGGCGATCCCCCGTCGGTGAACGCGGCGAGCCCGGCGCGGTGACGAAGCAGGTCGCGGAGCGTGACCTTCTTCAAGTCGGCGTGCATCGTGTCGGCGGCGTCGGGGAGCGCCTCGGCGAGGGTCGTCTCCCATTTCAACAGGCCGGAATCAACCAGCGAACCGATGAGCGTCGCCGTGAAGGCCTTGGAGCACGAGCCGATGTGCCAGCGGTCGGCGGTGGTGACGCTTTCGGGGAAACCGCGGGCGCGCACGCCCGCCGCGGCCTTGCCGAGCACACGGTCAGAATCGAACAGCGCCACGGCGACGGCGGGGACGCGGTGCTTGATGATGAGCGGCGTGGTCGCGGCCTTCAGGCGCTGGTCGAGCGTCGGCGCGGCGATCACGGGTGCCGCGGCCGGGGCGCTCGACGGCGTGCCGGTCGGGGAATCCGCCTGGGCGAGAACCGGCGCGGAGCAGATCAGCAACATCGAGCCAAGGCACGCGGCAAAGAGAGTTCGAGCGCTCATACGAAATGGTACGAGCACGCGGACCTGCGGATGCGGCGCCGTCCCAGCGCTAGAACAACGCGCGGGCCCGCTTCCGCTCGACCTCCTCCAGACACGTCGCGATCAGTTTGTGCTTCTCGATTGGCTTGGCCGCGTACGCGTCGCAGCCGGCCTCGATGCACTTCTCCGCGTCGCCCGACATCGCGTGCGCCGTCAGGGCCACAATGGGGAGGTTGCAGCCCCGGGACCGCAGCAACCGCGCGGCGGCGTAGCCGTCGAGCTCCGGCATCTGCATATCGGTGAGCAGGAGATCGAAGGCCGGCGGATCGGTGAGCGGGCCTTCGAGCGTGCCGGACACGGTCAGAGCCTCCACCGCCAGTCGCCCGTTGTCGCACACCGTCACCTCCGCCCCGGCTTTCTTGAGATGGAACGAGATGAGACGCTGGTTGTCAGGTCCATCTTCCGCAAGAAGGATGCGGAGGCCGCGGAGTGACGGTGTGTTCGGCTGCTGGGCTGCGGGCGGCTGGGTCACGGTGTTGCCGAGGGCCCCGCGGTCGATGAGCCGGGTGCCTTCGAGTGAGCCGCAGGCGACCGACGCGCGGAACACGCTGCCCTTTCCGGGCTCGCTATTCACCGTGATATCGCCGCCCAGCATCTCGGCGAGACGCTTCGAGATTCGGAGACCCAGACCGGTGCCGCCGAACTTGCGGGTGGTGC
>CAYZFW010000493.1:0-2637 GCA_964477615.1 uncultured Phycisphaeraceae bacterium
GACGTGCTCACGGACGTCGCTGAGTTCGTGGGGGATGTTCCGCGCGACGAAGTCATCGGCGAGCAGGCGCTCTTCGACGCGGATTCGGGAATGGAGGATGGCGAGCATGAGCGTGGATTCCGAAGATGTGGCGAGGGAGTAGGCTGTGGCGTGGTCGGCACGGCCCTGCCTTGGAAGGCAGGTCAGTGGCACGGCGTGAGATGACGCACGGGACACGGCTCCGCAGCAGACGGCGAGGCCGTGGCACGTTGCCTCACTCGCCCCAGTCTTCTTGCACCTGCGGGGCGACCTCGACGCGGATCGGCGCGGCGCTGGTGACTTCGAGTTCGACCGAGCATTCGGGGCAGCGGATGATCTCGCCCCGCAGGGGGCGGCGGGCGAAGGGGACGGCGGCGGCGCACTCGGGGCATTCGCAGGTGGATTCGATGGTGAGGCTCATGGCTTGCTCCAGACGGGGGATTGGGGTGTGAGGCGGTTCAGCGAGGCACGACAAATCGAGCCCCGGCGTCGGGAGCGGGCCTGAAAAACAACAGGGCCCGCTCTGGCGCCGCGGGCCCTCGAAACACACTTGGTTGAACGGTCAGTTCACGCCGTGCGCGGGGTCAGCGAGCGCCTTTGTGCGCTTTGCTTTTCACCGCTTTGGCTTTGGAAACCGCGGAAAACACGTCACCACGGCCCTGTGCGGGCATCGCGGCGGCGGGTTGGATCGCGGAGATCATGCAATCACTCTATCGGTCGGACAGCCGCGTGTCAACAGAAGTTCTCGCGGGATCACCCCGGTCGCGACGGGGAATCAGCCCGCCAGCCGGCGTTTCGGGCTCGGAGCACGCTTGGACTTTGATGGTGGCGTCGCGGGCGCGCCGCCGGTGCCGACGACCAGCTTCACCTTCCGCACCGCGGCGGGGCTGAGGCGGATGAGCGCTGCCTCGCCACCCTCGCGCAGCCAGCGGTCCAGAAGATACTTCGCCGAGGTGTCGTCGACGGCGATGGTGAGCACGGCGCGGTGGAGCGACTCGACGCGTGTTCGCTCGAGTAGTTCCGGCGGGCACGCCTGGGCCCACGCGGGGCCGACGCCCGCGAGTGACTTCGCGGCGCGGCGGGTTTCATCCGCCACGGCGGCGAGATCGCGCGACATCGTCATGTCGCGCTCGGGGCGCAGCCGCGACTTGCGGAGGTTCGCGACGGATTGGCTCAGGGCAAGGGGGTGCAAGGGGGTCAGGGAAGCGAATTCGCAGATGGCAAAGGGCAAATCGCAAATCAGAACTGGCGCATGAATGTCGATGGGTCAGGTGCGCGCGGAGGACGTCGTCACGGCTTCGACGGCGTTCTTGAACATCATCAACCCCGGCGTGTCGCCTTGCTTGACGTTCTCGCCGAGCGCTGTCGCGTAAGGGTGGTGATGCCATCCGAGATAGCGCTCGGGGTGGGGCATCAGGCCGAAGACGCGGCCCGTTGGGTCGCAGATGCCGGCGATGGCGTTCTGCGAGCCGTTGTCGTTGTCGATATAGCGCAGGGCAACCTGGTTGTTAGATTCGAGGGCTTCGAGGACGTCGGGTGTGGCGGTGACGAATCGGCCCTCGCCGTGGGCGATGGGGAGGGTCATCGCTTCCGCGGGGAAGGCGAGGCCCCGGGTCCAGATGCAGCGGCTGGTGGGGACGGTCTCGACACGAAGCCATCGGTCGATGAAGCGGTTCCCGATGTTGTCGGTGAGCGCCACGGTGAGGGGAGGGGGTGCGGGTGGCAGGCTTGATGCCTGTCCCACCGAGGCCTGGGTGTCCGGCAGCAGGCCGACTTGCACGAGAACCTGAAAGCCATTGCACGCGCCGATGATGCACACGCCGCGCTCGACGGCGGCTTGCAGCGGAGCGTAGAGACGCTCGCGGAGGCGCATGGCGAAGACGCGCCCGGAGGCGACGTCGTCGCCGTAGGAGAACCCGCCGGGGAACCCGATGAGGTCGTACTTCTCGATGGCGGCCGGCTCGGCGATGAGGCGGTCGAGGTGGAGGAGGTCGCACGTCTCACACCCGGCGAGGGCGAAGGCGCGGACCATCTCGGTGTCGCAGTTGGTGCCGGGGGCTCGGATGACGAGGGCTTGGGGCATGGGGGGGAAGTGGTCGAGTGGTCGAGTGGCGAAGTGGTCGAGTGCTGGGCGTTACCAGTTGAGGGTGCCGAGGAAGGCTTGGCGGAGGTCGGCATGGCTCAAATGCCAGGTTTGCTTGGACTCGAGGTCATAGCAGGCGTGTAGGCCCGGCCGCTCTAGGTTCACGGTCGCAATCGAAGTGCAGGAAAGCCCTGGGAATTTCGCTTCGAGTTCATCGCAAAACGGATCAAGCACTTCGGGGTTGTCGGGCAACCGAACCTGTACGAGGAAGGCGCTCGATCGCTCGACGAAGGGATCGTGAGACTGATCGGAATCGGTCCCCGTCCAGAATATCTGGTCGCAGTCAATGGCCCAGGTCTCCGCGAAGACGCCGATATCCTCTCGACCGGCGAGGAGCATTTCGGCAAGCGAAACAAGTGCCCCGCCCTCCGAGCAATCGTGAATTCCAAGGGTCAGCGGATGAGTGCTCAAATGTGCAATCGCGCGTGCGAGTACCGGACCAGCGGCCAGCCGAACCATCGCTGGGTGCTTTCCAT
>CAYZFW010000494.1:0-2633 GCA_964477615.1 uncultured Phycisphaeraceae bacterium
CTGAACAAGTCGCTCGACGAGGCGCTGACCAAGTATCCCGCGCTCGACATCGTGAACGACCACCTGCTGGCGGGGATGAAGGTGGTGGGCGATCTCTTCGGCAGGGGCGACATGCAGTTGCCGTTCGTGCTGCAGAGCGCGGAGGTGATGAAGGCCGCGGTGGCGTACCTGCAGCCGCACATGCCCAAGACGGGTTCGGGCGGCAAGGCCAAGATGATCCTCGCCACGGTGCAGGGCGATGTCCACGACATCGGCAAGAACCTCGTCGACATCATCCTCAGCAACAACGGCTACGACGTGGTGAACCTCGGCATCAAGCAGCCGATCAACTCGATCCTCAAGGCGTACCAGGAGCACAAGGCCGACGCGATCGGTCTGTCGGGGCTGCTGGTCAAGAGTGTCGGCGTGATGCGGGACAACTTGGAGGAGATGCGGACGCTGGGGATGAACGTGCCGGTGATCCTCGGCGGTGCCGCGCTGACGCGCCAGTACGCCGAGGAGGACCTCCGGCGTGTGTACCCGAGCGTCTACTACGGGCGGGACGCGTTCGAGGGCCTGCGCTTCATGGACCTCTTGCACGCCAAGAGCCTGACTACGATCGAAGACGAGATCGCCACGCGGAACCGCCAGCGCTCCGAGGCCGAGGCGAAGTTCGCGCCGTTGCGCGGGCAGGAGACCTCGATGCAGGGGCGGATTCTCGAGGCGGTGGGTGCGGGCGCGGGTGCGGCCAATGAGGCCGGAGCGGCCGCGGCGGTCACGGGCGGGGCACCCGCTGCAAGCCCTCGATGGACCCCTTCAACCGAGGGCGGCACCTCGCGCTCCGAATCCATCGGCGGCGCGGGTGTCCGCACGCTTGAACCCGCCGACATCCCCGCACCACCCTTCTGGGGCTCGCGCGTCATCGAGGAATCCAGCCTCAACCTCGACCACGTCTACGGCTTCATCAACACCATCGCGCTGTTCCGCGGGCAGTGGCAGTTCAAGAAGGGCAACCTGTCCGAGGACGACTTCCAGGCGCAGATTTTCGACGAGATCAGGCCGATCTTCGAGCGGCTGAAGAGCCAGTGCCGCGACGAGAAGATCCTGACGCCTCGGGTGGTGTACGGCTATTGGCCTTGCAACGCGGAGGGTGATGACCTCGTGGTGTTCGACGCCGTGGACCAGTCGAAGGAAGTGGAGCGATTCCGATTCCCGCGGCAGAAGTCCGGGGGTGGGCATTCGCGACTCTGCATCTCCGACTTCTTCCTCCCGCTGTCGAGCGGCCGGCGCGACGTGCTGCCCTTGCAGTGTGTGACGATGGGCAAGACGGTGAGCGAGCGTGCCAAGAAGCTCTTCGAGGGCAACCAGTACGCCGAGTACCTCTACCTCCACGGCATGGGCGTCGAGTGTGCCGAGGCGCTGGCGGAGATGTGGCACAAGCGGGTGAGGCAGGAACTGGGCATCGCGGGCGATGACTCGCCCAGGCTCCGTGACCTGTTCATCCAGAAGTACCGCGGCTCACGCTACTCGTTCGGCTACCCCGCGTGCCCGGACATGTCGGACCAGGAGAAGCTCTTCCGTCTGCTGAAGCCCGAGCGCATCGGCTGCGAACTCACCGAGAACTGGCAGATCGACCCGGAACAGAGCACCTCGGCGATCGTGGTGCATCATCCGCAGGCGAAGTACTTCAACGTTTGAGGCGAGGCGATTGCGATCCGAAGCCAATGAAAACGGCGGCACGCTGTGGGTGCCGCCGCAGTGGCGTTATGTGTTGAGCGTGCTGCGTTTCAGTGCCGCGCGGTCGCGGCGACGGGCGGGGTGACGGGGGCCCTGCGTTCCTCGATCTCGTGCGCCCAGGCGGAGTCGGCACCGTAGCGGACGCCGGGGGAGCCGGCCTCCGGGACCAGGTTGTGGCTCTTCAGTTGGACGCGGGGCATGGCCATGGGTGAAGGCTCCTTCACTGAGCGGGGATCAGGACCGGGCGTCGCCCGATCTTGTGGTGGTGGAGGTCTTCGAGGACCTGGTTGACGTGGGCGAGGGGGTGGTGCTCCACGAAGGGCCGCAAGTTGACTTGCCCATCGAGGACCAAAGCCAACGCGGCCGGGTAGTGGCGGGGCGCGCAGCCCCAGTTGCCCAAGGCCCGGGCGTGGAGCGCCATCAGGTTGGAGAGCCGGAGCTCGACCTTGTCCATGGTGTAGCCGATGACCGAGAGGGTGCTGCCGTGGGTGAGGAGCCCAAAGGCGGTGGCTTGGCCGGCGGCGCTGCCCGAACACTCGAAGATCGACCACTCCCGGGTCGGGAGCTGGCGCTCCTTGGCGAAGTTGCTGATCTCCTTCTTCAGCGCCTTGGGATCCAGGTGCTTGACGTTGAAGCCCTTGGCCACGCCGTGGTGGCCCATCAGCTCCAACTTCTGATCGTCGACGTCGAGCCCCACCACGGTGGCGCCCTTGGCCCGGGCGATCTGGGCGCAATAACCGCCGACGCCCCCGAGGCCCACCACGATGGCCAGTTGGCCCGCGGCGAGCTCGGATTGCAGCACGGCTTGGTAAGGCGTGGTCACGGCGTCCGCCACCACCGCCACGTCCGCCAAGGTCAACCCCGCTTGCGCGCGCTTCCTCTCGTTGACCGGACACAGGCCGTAGGCCGGCAGGTTG
>CAYZFW010000495.1:0-2630 GCA_964477615.1 uncultured Phycisphaeraceae bacterium
CCTCGCAAGAAGTCATCGAAGGCTGGCTGAAAGAGCACCCGACCCACGCCGATCTGCTCGAGATGTCGCTGCGCCGCCGCCTCGCCACCTCCAACGGCAAGCTCACACCAGAATCGATCGACCTCGCCGTCCGCTACGCCGCCGCTCGCCCCGTCGACCCCACGCCGCACCAGAAGCTCGCCGGCCCGTGGCTGAACACCGCGGTGGCGCCGGTGGGCAGCGTTGTCGCGTTCCGCGTTGGCACAGAGGGGAATTCGCGAACCTTCGAGCGGTGGGGGGGCATGGGCGAGCGCGCCGCGGAGCGATTCGCCTCGGCGCTCACGCCGCCGACGCCAGCGGGCTGGTCGACGCTGCCCCTGAGCGCGGCGAACTGGGACGACGGGATCAAGGTGTACCTCGACAGCGGGGAGAGCTTCGCCGAGATCGCTGTGTGGCGCGACGGCTGGTGGTTCCACCGCCGCCTGCTGTCTGGAAACGCCGCGACGAGCAAGCGGTTGCGCGAACTGGGCGAAGGCCCCGTGGCGACGTACATCAACCCCAGTCTGGGCATCATCGAGGCCGAACTCGTCGCCCCGATCGAGAACATCCCCGCGGGCGGCAAGGCCACGGCGACGGAGCGCTGGACGCTGATACCCAGCGCGACACCCGACGCCAGTCTGCTGCCTCGGTGAAGTACGGCTCGGGTGGCATGCTTCTGCTCTGAGAAGCATGCTCTTCGAGCAGTTTGATGCGTGCGCCCCGGCATGCTTCTCAGGGCAGAAGCATGCCACCCCCGTGAGGCGCTTCGACGAGCGATCAAACAGGAACTCCAACGAAAAACCCCGAGGACGAATCCTCGGGGCTTGAACGCATTTTCGAGATGATCACTTGCTCAACGATCGAGCAAGCACCGCATCAGGCGCGGCGGCGACGCAGAGCGACGAGGCCCGCAACGCCCATGAGGCCGGCGGCGCCGGGGGTGGGCACCACGAAGGTGAAGCCGCGGGCGTGGGTCTCGGTGACGAGGACCTGGTAGCCGCTGCCGTCCGGGTTGATCTGGGAGATCTTCTGGTTGGCGACGACCTTGTTGGCCTCTTCGGAGATGACCAGCTTGCCGGTGAAGGGGTTGTATTCGATGGCTTCGGGGTTGGCGAGGCCGCTGGCGATGGAGTTGATGCCGACGACGTCGCCCGAGCCGTTGAGGTCGATGCGGTAGACCTTGCCCTCGAGCCACTCGGTGACGAACAGGGCCGAGACGCCGGGGATGGCGGTGATGCCGCGGACCTGAACGAGGCCGGGGGCGAGGGTGCCGAAGTCAAACGCCAGGCTGAGGGTGGCGTTGAGGGTGACGGGGTCGATGGAGGTCTTCCACAGGGTGCTGGGGGAGACGTTGTCACCGGCGGGGTTGGGGCCGCCCGAGAGGAAGCCACCGTTGAGGGCCACGTTGTAGTAGCCGCCGCCGATGGGGTTCTTGGTCATGTAGGTGCCGGCCTCGTAGCGCGGGGTCGCGCCGTTGACGGCGGGCTCGGTGAAGGACTCGACCACGCCGCCGCCGGAGAGGAAGCGGCTGAAGATGCCGTCCTTCTTGCCCTGGGCGACGGGTCCAAACGGATTCTGGATCCAGACGAGGGCGTCGGCCTGCGAGTCGTACTCGATATCGGTGGGGTTCTGGACGGGGTCGGAGCCGACCCAGGTGCTCACGGCGGGGGTGCCGAAGAGGTCATCGATCGCGAGGATCGACGAGTCGGAGGGGTTCTGGGTGGGGGCGGGGCCGTTGGAGACGTAGAAGCGGCTGCCGACCTGGACGATGCCGCCCATGCGGAAGGCGCCGGAGCCGAGGGCGCCGGGGAAGTCGATGAGGGTGGTCACGCCGCCGCCGAGGCCGGGGACGGTGGCGATGTCGTTGTGGGTGAGGTCGGTGTAGATGATGTCACCGACGTTGACGGCGGAGGCCGAGCCGGCAAGCGCGGCGACGGCGAGCAGAGCAAAAGTCTTCTTCATGTGATCTCTCCAATTTCTCCTCGCCGGCGTTTCTGCCACGACTCAATGAGGGCGGGACGACAACCTCTGCGTGCGCCGGCGAAGCGCGTTCTTGATGTCCCTCGCTGACTCCTCCATCCACGCGGCCTGGGCAAACCGCCGGAGAAGGGGATGCAGCGATACTCTACAACAGGAATGTCCCAGAAGGAAGGGACGTCTTGCGTTCTGCCCGACATTTGGGCAATTTTCACGTTTTTCTCAGCCAGTCCGTCGTTCAAACAATAAATTGAATCGATGGAACGGCTGTGGCCAACCTGTCCTCGACAGGCCGACCCCTTGCAGTGCGTCAATCAGGGAACCTTGGATTGCAATTTGGTCCCTGGTCCGAAGAATAATCGCGTCGTACCGTTATAGGACCTTGCCGTTTGGTTCCGCTCAGACCGCACAGCTCCCAACGAGCGCTGAACGCGCTGGCGTCGAACCAAGTGCAACTCGATGATTCCCCCGGATTTCCCACCGCTTCGGAAATGGGCCTAGTTGGATTCGAACCAACGACCTCACCCTTATCAGGGGTGCGCTCATACCAGCTGAGCTATAAGCCCGCCAACGGGTTTCGCCCGTCGTGGAGAGGATTGTAGCAGGGTCGGCGGGGAGGCTCAACTGGGGTCCGG
>CAYZFW010000496.1:0-2627 GCA_964477615.1 uncultured Phycisphaeraceae bacterium
GAAAGACCGACGTGGGAGGTGGAGACCACATGGGCAAGAAAGAAGTTGTCAAGTCGTTCAAGATCATGGCGCCGGCCGGCGCTGCTACGCCCGGCCCACCCCTTGGTCCTGCGCTGGGCGGCAACGGGGTCAACCCCGGGCAGTTCATCCAGCAGTTCAACGCCGCCACCCAGCCCTTCAAGGGCAAGGTCGTCGGCTGCGTCATCACCACCTATTCCGACCGCTCGTTCACGTTCGAGATCAAGTCCTCGCCCGCGAGCGAGCTGATCCGTCTCGCCGCCAAGGTCGAGAAGGGCTCGGGCACGCCGAACTCCAGCAAGGTCGGCAAGATCACCCGGGCCCAGGCCAAGGCGATCGCGGAAGAGAAGATCAAGGACCTCAACGCCGCGAGCGTCGAGTCCGCGACCCGGATGATCGAAGGCACCGCCCGCTCGATGGGCATCACGGTGGAGGGCTGAGCGCCATGGCGATCAAGAAAAAAGAAATCAAGCTCCCCGGCTCCAAGCGCCACAAGAGCAACCTGCAGAACCAGCCCCACGAGGTCCTCACCGCCGCCAAGGCCGTGACCGCTCTCAAGAAGTACAAGGGCTGCAAGTTTGATCAGACGGTCGACATCGCCGTCCACCTCAACATCGACTCGGCCCAGGCCGACCAGACCATCCGCGGTTCGATCGCCATGCCAAAGGGCATCGGCAAGACCAAGAAGGTCGTGGCGTTCTGCCCGCCCGAAGTCGAGAAGGCCGCCCTCGCGGCCGGCGCCATCAAGGCCGGCGGCGAGGAACTCGCCCGCGAGGTCGAGAAGGGCTGGATGGATTTCGACGTCGCCGTCGCCTCCCCCGACATGATGCGTGTCATCAGCCGTCTGGGCAAGGTGCTGGGCCCCAAGGGCCTCATGCCCTCTCCCAAGGCCGGCACCGTCACCGCCGACGTCCCCACCGCCGTGAAGGAATACTCCGCCGGCAAGATCGAGTACCGCAACGACAAGGGCGGGACCGTTCACGCCCCGGTCGGGAAGTTCTCGTTCCCCGAGGGCGACCTCCTGGCGAACGTTGAGCACTTCATCAAGTCCATCGACGCCGCGAAGCCCTCGGGCGTTAAGGGCCAGTTCATCAAGAAGATCGCCATCAGCGGGACCATGACCCCCAGCGTGCTGGTGGAAGTCCCTCAGACCGTTTACGCCGAGTAATCATCAGGAGATACAGCCATGAGCAAAGCCGTCAAAACCCTGATGATCCGCGACTACAAGGCCAAGTTCGAGGGCGTCAACGACGCCGTCCTGGTCTCCCTGCGCGGCGTCGGCGGGATCGATACCAACAAGATGCGCACCAGTCTGGCCAAGAAGAACATCAAGGTCACGATGGTGCGGAACAACCTGGCCAAGCACGCCTTCAAGGACACCGGCCTCAAGAGCCTCGAGAAGATGCTCGAAGGGTCCTCGTCCATCGCCTACGGCGCCGAGAGCGTCGTGGACGTCGCCCGCGAACTCGTCACCTTCGCCAAGAAACTCGACAAGCTCGAGCTCAAGGCTGCCGTCCTCGACGGGGTCGTCTTCGAAGGCAAGAAGGGCATCGAGCAGCTCTCGAAGTTCCCCACCCGCAAGGAAGCCCTCGCCCAGACCGTCACCCTCGTCCTCAGCCCGGCGCGCAAGCTCATGGGCCAGGTCAAGGGCCCAGGCGGCAAGGTCCTGGCCATCGTCAAGACGGTGCAGGAGAAGCTCGAAAAGGGCGAGACGATCAGCAAGAAGTGAAACACTTTCATCGCGGAGGCGCGGAGTTCGCGGAGAGAGACAAAGAAAGCACTCCTCCGCGTCCTCCGCGCCTCCGCGGTGAACTGAATCGATAAACCGAATCGACAGATCCCGCCCGCGACTGGCCCCCTCGGGGGTTAAAGGCCGAATGGTTCGGCCCCTCTGGCGGCGGCAACCCGAATCGAAAGAAAGAGACTCCACCATGTCCGAAGCCATCAGCGACAAGATCAAATCCCTCGGTGACTCGATTGCCTCCCTCACCCTCAAGGAAGCCGTCGATCTCGGCACCTACATGAAGGATGCCTACGGCATCGAGCCCGCCGCGGCTGGCGCGGTCATGGTCGCCGGCGGCGGCGGCGGCGAGGCGGCCAAGGCCGAGGAGAAGTCCTCGTTCAACGTCGTTCTCAAGAACGCCGGCGCCAACAAGATCCAGGTCATCAAGGTCGTCCGCGAGGCCACCGGCCTCGGTCTGGCCGAGGCCAAGGCCCTGGTCGACGGCGCGCCCAAGAACGTCAAGGAAAACCTCAGCAAGGAAGACGCCGAGGCCCTCAAGAAGAAGATCGAAGAGCAGGGCGCGACGGTCGAACTGGCGTAAGCCTGTCCGACTCGACAACAGGATGCCGACACGAAACGGGATCGCCCCCAGCAACGGCTCGGGGCGATCCCTTCTTTCGGAGTCTGTTCGGCCCTTGATCGGGCACGCCCCCCGGCTTGTTCCGGGATCAGGCAACGAACGGCGTCTGATGTGGTACGCCTGTTGCTGCGTTTTCACTTGCGAACCCGCCACGGGGTGGCTACACTGTTCGGTTCCCACAAGGTCCAAGAACAGTCCACGGTCCCCTTCGGCGCGTTGCCTTCCGCCTCTTGCCCAGCCGGTGCC
>CAYZFW010000497.1:0-2616 GCA_964477615.1 uncultured Phycisphaeraceae bacterium
ACCTCCTCGGCGGTGATCCGCCTGGCCCGCTTGGTCTCGAAGTCGAGTTCGTGGATGATTTCGATCATGGGACTGGCGTGGGGTGTGCCGGTGGGAGGATTCGGTGGGGCAGGCTTCCAGCCTGCCAGCCTCAGGGAAGGCAGGCTGGAAGCCTGCCCCACCGGGTCAGGGATTCGATGGTGTGTTCACGCCGCTGGCCATCCGCATGTAAATGTCCTCGTACTGCGCGACGAGTGCGTGGAATCCGAATCGATCGCGGGCGCGGGTGAGCGCGCGGGCCGCCGCGGCCTCGCGTTCCTCGACGTTCACGCACCAACGCGCGGCGGTGGCCCAGTAGGTCTCCGGCGTGGCCGCGTCGATGCCGCAGAGTTCCGCGCCGATCGTCCCTGCGTGGGCGTCGCCGAAGCGGGCCGCGACCACGGGTAGGCCGCAGGCCATCGCTTCCATCACGGTGTTCGAGCCGCCCTCGGGGTACTCGTTGAGGTACACATCGGCGGCCTTGAGGTGCGGGCGGATGTCGGTCTGGGGCCCCGCGGCCACGACGCGCCGGCGCACGCCCGCAACCTCGAAAGGCGCGAGCGCTTCGGCGTATTCCCCACGCCCCACGGCGAGCCACCACGCACGCGGGTGAGCTTCTAGGAACTCAACCAGGCCGCGTGCGAACGTCCCCGCGTGCAGACGCTCGGGCACCTTGTTCCCCGCTGTCACGAACACCACGGCGTCTTTCGGGATTCCCAGCGCACTGCGCGAGACAGCCACGGCCGCGTCGGCGGCCTCGAGGTCGGTTCCGGCTGCGGGGAGGTCGATCCCCTCGATGCCACGCCTTGCGAGGTCGGGCGCATCGTCACGGAGTTTCCCGGCGTTGCGGTAGATCACCGCGTCGATGTTCCGGCTGATCAGCGGGCTGCCGATGTTCTGGTTGATCTGTACCGGCGCGACGCGCGAAAACGCCATCGCCGCCTGCACCGGGCACGCGCCGCTGGCGATGAAGACCGCCACATCGGGCCGCAGCGATCGAGCGGCGTCGATCGCCGCTTGTGCGGAGTCCAGATACGAGCCCAGCGGCGGGATGATCGTGGGCTCGCAGCCAACCTTCTTCAGGCGCTCAAGGGCGGTTGTGTGCGCATGGGAGGGTGACGCGGGCCACTCGAGGTGACGCAGCGCCGGCACGCGGGCGGTGAACTCCTCGGCACAGAGCAGCAGCGGCGTGACGCGCGCGCGGTCGTGCCGCTCGATGACGTTCACAAGCCGGTCGGTCGCCGCCTGACCGGGGCTGAGGCCGGGGTGGACGTAGAGAACGCGGAGTGGCGTCCTGAGTCTTGGGTCTTGGGTCTTGGGAAGGACGGACTGGGCTTCGGTGGTCCGGTCTGCCACTCTGCTGATCTGCTGCTGCGCTGCCCCGACGAGCGCGTTCTCGTACAACTCGCCGATGATCCCGGCCCCGGCCGTACTGGCAAGAAAGGTCACGTTCTCGTGCTGGATGTCCTGCACGGCCGCGGCGGCGGTGAGTTCGACCGCCTCGGCCCAGCGGGACTGCTGCAGCGCGGTCATCGCCGCCTTGATGAGCCCACCGACCTTGGCGGGGATGGCCAAACGCGCGGGTGCGGAGGGTGGTTCGGCGGTCGCGGGCATCTCCTGCATATCGGCGAAACAGCCCCGCCCCCCGCACGCCCGCAGGACGCCCCCGGCATTGCGCGGTCCGACCGAACGGCAAAGAGTCAGTCAATCCCGAGTTCCTGCACAAACCGTGATTCGGCCCGGATCGTCTCCATCGGGACACCCATCTGGTCTGCGAGGATCTGTCGGAGGAAGCACACGACGCGCTCGCGATACACCGCCGCTTCGGCTGAGATGTCCGGGCCAACGGGCTGCAGAGGGGGCAACTGGCGCATCACCGCCTCGGCGAGATCGCCGACGGTGTGGCAGTTGCTGGCCCTTGCGTCCGGCGGTGAAACACCGAGCCGGTCCTCAACAGTCATGACGATTTCAAAGCCGTCGAGGTCCATGTGCCTGACGGTGGCCGCAGAGGTGGCCCCTCTTTGTGAGGGGCTGCTCATACCAAACACATTCCAACCAAATAGGTCAAATTGCGTGATTGGTGCACGAGAAGTGTGCCCCGCTATCATCTCCGCCCCCCGTTCGGCCCGCCGTCCCACCTCGGGTGCGAAAGCGTTTTACCGTCGGGGAATCTGTCGTCCGTATGTCAAGTCCGGCTCGCGACACCGCGAGGGTGCCGGCCGACTTCAAGGATCATCGCTCCATGTCCACCACAGCCACCGCCCCCCGCGTCATCCAGTTCCGCGAAGCGCTCCGCGAGGCGATGTCCGAGGAAATGCGCCGCGACCCGCGCGTGTTCCTCCTCGGCGAAGAGGTGGCCCAGTACAACGGTGCGTACAAAGTGTCGCAGGGGATGCTCGACGAGTTCGGGCCGCAGCGGATCATTGATTCGCCGATCTCGGAGAACGGCTTCGCCGGTCTGGGGATCGGGGCGGCGATGTACGGGCTGCGCCCGATCATCGAGTTCATGTCGTGGTCGTTCTCGCTGGTGGCGGCGGACCAGATCCTCAACAACGTCCCCAAGATGCTGTACATGTCCGGCGGGCAGTGGGGCTGCCC
>CAYZFW010000498.1:0-2614 GCA_964477615.1 uncultured Phycisphaeraceae bacterium
GAGGAGGTTGGCCTCGATGCGCTGGATGAGGTCGAGGCCGACCGAGACGCAGATGAGCAGGCCGGTGCCACCGAGGAACTGCGAAACGTTCATGGGGATGCCCATGCTGGTGGCGATGACGGTGGGCAGCAGCGCGATGACAGCGAGGAAGCCGGCGCCGACGTAGGTCACGCGCTCCATGACGGTCTCGAGGTACTCGGCCGTGCGCGGGCCGGGTCGGAGGCCGGGGATGAAGCTGCCGTGATCGCGGAGCTGCTTGGACATCTCCTCGGGGTTGAACTGGACGGTGTTCCAGAAATACGAGAAGAAGTAGATGAGGATGATCTCGAAGAAGACGTAGAGGAACTGGCCGGTGGCGAAGCTGTCGGAGAGGAACGTGGCGATGCGTGCCCAGAGCCCCGTCGCCCCCTGGCCGGTCATGTCCTTCATCGAAGAGAAGATGACGCTGGGGAAGATCATCAGCGACGAGGCGAAGATGACCGGCATCACGCCGCCGTGGTTGATTCGGAGGGGGAGGAACGAGCGCTGCCCGCCGAAGACCTTGCGCCCGCGGGTGTGCTTGGCCTGCTGGATGGGGATACGGCGCTGGGCGACGGTGATGAGCACCGCGCCGGCGATGACAAACACAAAGCCTGCGATGATTGCGAGAACGCCCATCCACGAGAGCTGCGGGTCGCCGCTGGGCGGGGTGCCGAAGAAGTACTGAACGACGCCCAGTTCACGAACGGGGCTGTTCTGGATGACCCAGCCCACGGCGATGGGCATCTGCGAGAGGATGCCCGCGGTGATGATGAGCGAGACGCCGTTGCCGATGCCGTGCTTGTCGATCTGCTCACCAAGCCACATCAGGAACACGCAGCCGGCGGTCATGGCGGTGACGGCCATGGCCCACCACAGCGGGTTGCTGGCCCAGTTGGGGTAGACCATCCCGATGCGGGTCATGTACGTGAGGTAGCCGATGCCCTGCAGGATGCACAGGCCCACGGTGGCGTAGCGGGTCCATTCCTGGATCTGCTGACGCCCGGTCGGACCCTCGTCCATCTTCTTCTTCAGCGGGGCCCACGCCGAGGCGAGGAGCTGGAAGATGATGCCCGCGGAGATATAGGGCATGATGCCCAGGCCAAAGATCGTGGAGTGGCTGAACGACCCGCCCGAGAAAACGGACATGAACTGCCCGATGCGCGAGAGCGCGGAGCCCGCCTCGGCCTGCTGGCGGAAGAACTCCTCCAGCTGCGCCTGGTTCACGCCGGGGATGGGGATCCAGAACCCGATGCGGTACACCGCCAGCATGGCGATGGTGAACAGCACGCGGTTGCGGAGTTCCTTGATCTTGAAGACGTTGGCGAAAGCCTGGAGCATCGAGGGGGCACTCTGGCCAGTTGCCGCGTGGCGACCGACTGGCGATGGACGACCGCGCCGGGGGAGCCACCGCTCCGAGTCGGCGCACGGCTGGGGAAACACGCCGACGATCCATCGCCGGCGTCCCGATCACCTTCGGCCCGGTGCGGGTTGGCACGCGGGACGCCCGGAAGCGGGACGGGATGTTAGGCCTGCTTGTCCGCGCCCTTCTTGGGCTTCTCGGCCTTGGGGGCCGCCTCGGGGGCCGCGGCTTCACCCTCGCCCTTGCCCTTCTTTCCGCCAGCCCCCCCGGACTTCGGCTTGTCGAACTTCTTGGCAGCGCGGAGCTTGGGCTTCTTGGTGAGGTTCTTGGGGGTCCGGTCCTCGGAGTTGCGGTCGATGCCGCGGACCTTGTCGCGCCGGGTGCCGGTTTCCGTCACGGAACCGCCCGCGGCGATCACGGCCTTGCGAACCGAATCGGACACGCGCTCGGCGGTGATGTTCAGCTTGACGTTCAGGCCCTTGCCCTCCAGCCGCTTCATGTCACCCAGCACCTTGAGGGGACGCTTGGTGTCGCGGATCAGGCCGGCCTCGATCAGACGCTCGGCGTTGACCACGCCGCCCTTGGCGAACAGGGGGTGGGCGAGCAGGTCGCCCAGGTTCACCGTCCAGAACTGCATCGAGAAGTTGACGTTGGAGAAGCCGAACTTCGCCAGACGGCGGAAGTACGGCATCTGGCCACCCTCGAACGCGCGCTTGGCGGCGTAGCCCGAACGGCTGGACGCGCCCTTGTGGCCCATGCCGGCGGTCTTGCCATGGCCCGAGCCTTCGCCGCGACCGATGCGCTTGCGGGCTTTGTACTTGCCGGTGATGGCGGTGATCTCGTGAATCATCATGGCGGTGAGTCCTGGCTGGCGGGGCGAGCGTTGGGGCGTGCGTCTTGCGACTTGGATCTTCGGAATGCGGACGTTGGCTCAGACGAGATGTCGGCTCGGAGAGCCGAACTGCCTCGCGGCTTAGGCGGTGGCTTCGGGGGCAGGGGCGTCCGGGGCAGGGGCCTCGGGGCCACGTCCACGACTGGGGCCGCGACCGCCGCGATCACCGCCGGGGCCACCACGGCCACCGCGGCCGCGGGTTTCCTTGCCGAGGTTATTGACAGGGCCGCGTGGGCCTTCGCTGGCGCGGGTGGCGGGCATGAAGGCCTTGCCTCGGGCCTGACGGGCGTCGACCTCGGTCTCGCCGATGCTGCCCCGGCGTGCGCTGAGGGCGATTTCAA
>CAYZFW010000499.1:0-2608 GCA_964477615.1 uncultured Phycisphaeraceae bacterium
TGTGATCGCGGGGAGGGCCGTGTCGCGTGGCAGGCTGGCGTTCAAGTCGATCGAGTCCACGCACCCGGTGCTGGTGATCGGGTTGCCGGCGGTCCTGCTGTGGCTGTGGCTGCGCGAGGCGCGGCTGCGTGTGGGTGATGCGGCGTTCGCGGCGCTGGTGGAATTCGAGGCCGCGGACAACCTCGTGTGGTTCGATTGGGGCGGGATGGTGCGCTACGGGGAGGCGGTCGCGGTCTCGCTGGGGGTGTTCCTGCCCGTGGCGGCGCTCGGGCTGTGGTGGTGTGTGTGGCGGCGGCGCACATTGCCCATCGGGGTGCTGACGGTTGCGTGCTGGTTCGTGCTGGGGCTCGGCGCGTTCGCGGTGACGACGAAAGGGGTGGGTCGGTACCTGACGCCGATGTGGCCAGCGATGGCGATGCTGGCGGGTTTGGGCGTGTCGTGGCTCGCTTCGCGGGAGCGGTACCCGGTGAGGTTGGCGCTTGTGCTTGCCGCGGCGGCCATGGTGCAGGGGGGGGTGCTGACGTGGTGGCACGCCGTCGGGAGATCCTCGGCGTGGGCGGAGCGTTCGCCGCGGGCGTTCATGGCGGAGGTGCTGGCGTCGTGTGACGCGTCGCGGCTGGGGACGCTGGGGTTCAACTTCGACGCGTTTGATTTCTACGCGGGGCAGACGGTGGAGACGTGGGGGGAGAACCGCTTCGGGCGGCCGCTGGGAGAACTTGCGGCGGCGCTGCGGGAAGAAGGAACCGGGGCCGGCGCGTACACGCTGCTGGTGCTTGAGGAGAACGAGGCGAACCGGCGCGTGTTTGGCTCGGCGACGGAGCAGACGCGGGCGGCGGGGTTGGTGTGGGAGCGGGTGGAGACGCGTTCGGTGTACCGGAGGCCGCCGGGGGATGCTCGGGTGCTGGTGTGGCGGGTGAGGGTGGAGCCGGGCACCGCCGCGCCTCGGTCTGCGAATCCGCAACCAAAGCCGTCGCCGTGAGTCAGATAGGATGGGAGACCACCCGCAAGGAGAACCGCCATGGCCGTCCGGATCACGATGCAGCAGCTTCTGTACAACATGAAGAAGACGGGCGCGTCTGATCTGCATCTGAAGGTTGGGTTGCCGCCGGTGTTCCGGGTGTCGGGGGAGCTGCGGATGCCGCCGCAGATCCCGCCGCTGACGCCCGAGGACACGGAGCGGCTGCTGCGTGAGATCATCCCGCCGGCGATGTACCCGAAGTTCGAGGAACGGGGCGACCTGGACTTCTCGGCGTTCGCGGACACCGAGGACCCGCACCAGACTCTTGGAGCGGTGGAGCAGCCGAACCCCCAGGCCGTGTCGCCTGGCGCGGCGGCAGCAACCGCAATTCCGAAACGCAAGGACCGCTTCCGCTGCAACGTGTTCCGTGCCGGCGGCTCGATGCACGCGGCGATCCGGCGCGTGCGCCCGGACATCCCGAGCTTTGAGAATCTGCGGCTACCGCCGGTGTACCAGAAGCTGTCGGACGAGTCGTCGGAGGGGTTGATCCTGGTGGTGGGTGTGACGGGTTCGGGCAAGAGCACGACGCTGGCGTGCATGCTGGAGCGGATCAACGAGACGCAGGCGATGAACATCATCACGATCGAGGACCCGGTGGAGTACCAGTTGCACCCGGTGAGGAGCGTGATCAGCCAGCGGGAGATCGGGACGGACGTGCCGAACTACGCCAGTGCGCTGAAGTATGCCGTGAGACAGGACCCGGACGTGATCTTCATCGGCGAGCTGCGCGACCACGACACGGTGCTGGCGGCGGTGCAGGCGGCGGAGACGGGGCACCTGGTGTTCGGGAGTCTGCACACGGCGGACACGATGCAGTGCTTCAGCCGCATCGTCGAGTTCTTCCCGCAGCACGAGCACGGGTTCATCCGGGCGGCGCTGTCGTCTTCATTGAAGGCGGTGTGCGCGCAGCGGCTGCTGCCGGCGAACCAGGACGTCGCGGGGGTGGGCGTGGTGCCGGCGACCGAGGTGCTGATCAACAACGCGGTGGCGCGGGAGCGCATCCGCGAGGGCGCGGACTCGGACCTTCCGGCGATCATCAACTCGTCACTGCAGGACGGGATGCGGTCGTTCACGCACTCTTTGGCGGAACTGGTGGAGGCGGAGATGGTGACGCTGAACACGGCGCTGGAGTTTGCGCCCAACCGGGAAGCGCTCAAGAGCAGGCTCAAGGGCGTGGAAGTGAAGCAGGGGAAACTGGTTGGGAAGTTGAAGGGGTAGGGATTGGGGTTCGGGGTTCGGGTGTCGGGGTTCAGGTGTGGATCCTGGCAACAAAAGAGCCCAGCGGTGCCGGGCTTTGGTGTGCGAATCGGATCGGTTGTGCTGCTTTTCCGCTCTGCTGCTTTACGGATTGACTTACGGGCAGGGGACGCCGAAGACGCCCAGGAACTGGGTGAGGTCGGCGGTGTTGACGGCGTTGTCGCCGTTGAGGTCGGCGGAGAGGCCGGGGCCGGACTGGCCGAACTGTCCGAGGAAGCTGGTGAGGTCGGCGGTGTTGCGCTGGCCGTCGTTGTTGAGGTCGCCGGGGCAGGCGGGGGGAGCGACATTGACCGAACCGATGTTGCCGGCGCAGTTGGTGGGGTTGTTCACGCC
>CAYZFW010000500.1:0-2606 GCA_964477615.1 uncultured Phycisphaeraceae bacterium
TTGGGGATCAGGCTCATGCACCTGCGCTCATTCCATTCACGCCGCCATGGCGTGGATTGCGCCGGGGCGAGACATTTGAAGGAGGACCGAGACATGATGAACCGTTCTGTGATGTGCGCCGCCGCGGCGCTGTGCGCCATTTCCGGCTCGGCGATCGCCGGCGGCGTGATCCCCGTGACGAAGATTCTCGGCGTCGGTGACGTGCTGGGCGGCCGCCCGGTCACCGGCATCGGCCAGCCCTTCACCAACAGCCTAGGCCAGGTCGGCTTCGTCGTGCTGCACACGGGTGACAACACCCGCTCGATCTATCTCGGCAACGGATCGGTCTTCAACTCTTCGAGCGAGCCCACCTGGACTGGCAGCGAAGACACCATGGGCATCTCGGACGCGGGCGACTACATCTACAGCCCCAGCGTCGGCGGCAACGACGCGGTGGTCACCTCCAGCGGCGTGCTGCTCAAGGGCACCGACCCGCTGCCCTTTGACAACTCCCGCTTCAGCACCTTCAACAGCCGCCCGCGAATGACCGCGAACGGGACGGCGGCGTGGGTCGGCGGCTCGGCCACAACCGCTGGCGGGAGCACCACCGCCCGTGCCCTGATGAAGAACGCCACCCCCTCGAACCCCGCCGCCACCGTCTCGCTGCTCAAGGGCGGTGACCTGGTGAGCGGCGTCGCGGTCGCCGCGGCGGGCATCAACTTCGCCTACGACATCTCCGACAACGGGAACAACTGGGTGAACGACACGACGCTGGTCGCGGCGACCTCCGCCGACCGCGCCATCGTGGTCAACGGCACCATCGCCATGCGCGAGGGCGACGCCACCGGCCAGGGCGACCTGTGGCAGAACTGGCGCTTCATGGGCATCAACAACTCGGGCAACTTCACCATCTGCGGCGACACCAACTCGGCCACGGACGACTTCGTCACCTTCAACAGCACCATCAAGGTGCGCCAGGGCGACGTCGTCGATGGCCTCACCCTCGGCACCACGGTCGACATGGTCTCCATCAACAACAACGACCAGATCGCCATGATCTGGGACATCGTCGGCGGCACCGGCCAGGAAGCCCTGTTCCTGGGTGACGGCAACACGCTGGGCACTTCGGCTCAGATGCTCCTCCGCACCGGCGACCTGCTCGACATCAACAACGACAACAACGCCGACGTCACCCTCACGGACTTCACCGCGTCGGCGACGATCGCCCCCGGTCTGGACATCGCCGACAACGGCGTCGTCTATGTCAACGTCAACGTCACCCCCATCGGCGGCGGCGCGGCGTTCGAGATGATCATCGCCGTGCCCGCGCCCGGCGCGGCCTCGGTGTTCGGCCTCGCGGGCCTCGCGGCCCTGCGTCGCCGCCGCGCTTGATATCGGCTTCGGAATCCGTTGGCTATCCGACGAACCCCGCGAGACATCGCGGGGTTTTTTTCTGATGTCGTTGGCCGGTTCGGTGCTTTACAGTGCCGCGGCGGCTGCCGATGCTTCGGGTGGACGTTCTATTTCGTGCGCGCGTCGGCAGAGGTGAGGGCCTCGGCGACGGCGAGCAGCGTGAGCGAGGTGGCATCGAGGGACGCGGTCTGGTCCCAGAGGGCTGGTCGCACGCCGCCGAGGGCTCGTGCGGGGTCGCGCATCATGTGCGCGGCGTCCTCGTCAATGGCGAGCTGGCGGAGGAAGCGGAGCGAGCGGATGAGCGCGAGAACTTCGGTCTGGAGTTCATCGTCGCTCGTGAGACGCTGGTCGCCGAGCATGGTTGAGAGCACCGCGACGGGGCGGACGGTGTGCCAGGTGGGGAAGCCGGCGGTGATGCTCGGGGCGGTGCCGGAGGTGAAGACGATGCCGCCGGCCATGTCGGGATCGGAGGCGGCGGCCTCGGCGGTCACCTGACGCGACCAGCAGAGGGCGCGCATCTGGCGGAGCGCCTCGGCGGAAGGCACCGGCGCGGAATCCGCGGGCGTGGCGAGGGTGAGTTCGGCCCAGCCCAGCCAGGGCATCGAGGCGACGAGTTCGCCCGCCGGAGTCTGTCGCATGAGGGCGCGGACGACGGCGCGGGCCGATTCGATCTCTTCGGGTGCTGACGCGGCGCGGGCCAGCGCGCACGCGACCATGGGACGCTCCAGCGCGGCGATGCCGGGGGACCATACGACTTCCGCTCCGGCAGCCCCCGCCCCCGCCCCCGCCCCCGGAGTGGCGGGCTCAGGCGGCTTCACGGTGACCGCGGCGCGGACGAGCGCAACGGCGCGGGCGCGGAACTGGGACACGCGTTGCACGCGGGCGTCATCAGGCGGTGCTTGCGCGGGGTGATGGCTCGCGATCTCCACATCCGCGAGCGTCCACGCCGCGGCGGCGGTGACGCTCGCGAGGGGGTCGGTCTCGCGGGCGTGAACCTGCGTGAGCTGATCGAGGATGTCGCGCGCGGTCTCGATGGCCTTTTGCGCGGGCTCGGGTGGGATGCCGGGGGCGCGGGCGAAACGTGCCAGCGCGAGGGCCGCGACGGCCTGCTCGCGCGGGGTGGCGACGGGCGGTGAGTAGGTGTCGGTGAGGGGGTTGTACGAGCCGCGCATCCCGAGCGGGTGGCACGGCGGGTACGCGACCGCGCCGGCCCC
>CAYZFW010000501.1:0-1269 GCA_964477615.1 uncultured Phycisphaeraceae bacterium
CCGGGCCACCCGGTGACCAATCCTGCGACGGCGGGGGCGCAGGCCATCGGGCCTGTGTCCGCCGCGCCGTACGGCTCGCCGAGCATCCTTACGATCTCGTGGGTCTACATCGCGCTCATGGGCGCGGCGGGCCTGAAGAAGGCCACCGAGGTGGCAATCCTCAACGCCAACTACATGGCCGCGCGGCTGAAGAAGCACTACCCGGTGCTCTTCACCGGCAAGAGCGGGCGCGTCGCCCACGAGTTCATCATGGACGTGCGCCCGTTTGAGGTGACCGCGGGCGTGAAGGCCGAGGACTTCGCCAAGCGCCTCATGGACTACGGCTTCCACGCCCCGACGATGAGCTGGCCCGTCGGCGGCACGCTCATGGTCGAGCCCACCGAGAGCGAGCCCAAGGCCGAGCTCGACCGCTTCTGCGACGCGATGATCTCCATCCGCGAGGAAGTCGCCAAGATCGAGCGCGGCGAATGGCCAAAGGACAACAACCCCCTCAAGCACGCCCCGCACACGGCAGGCTGCGTGACGAGCGACTCGTGGGACCGCCCCTACCCCCGCGAAACCGCCGCGTTCCCCGCCCCATGGCTGAAGGGCGCGTCGTCGCAGTCATTCAAGTTCTGGCCGGTGGTGGGACGGGTTGATAACCCCTATGGGGACCGGAATCTGGTGTGCACATGCGTGCCGATGAGTGCGTATTCGGGGTGAGCGGGACGTGCCACGACTTTGTTGGCTTCAACAAAGTCGTGCTCGGGAGCCCGAGTGTCTCACGAGGCCTGGCACGTGACCGGCCTACTTCTTCTTCGCGCCGAGGAACAGGCCGCCGATGAGGACTGCCGCCGCGCCGCCGATGGGGTTGAAGATGACAAGCCAGGTTGGCTCTCGGCCTTTTTCCATGAGTTGCTGCGTGGTCGTGCCGGGTTCGCGGGTGCCGGTGGGTTCGGGCTTTTGCAGTGTGACGTACGCCGAGACGGCACCGAGTACGAGCACGACGCAGGCGAGGGCGATGACGGCTTTGCCGCTACGGGCGATCCTGGCGCACATCCATCCGCCGAGGAGGCCTGAGACGAGGGTGATCGAAGGTGCCGCGATGGTGAGGAACAGGTTGCCGGTCCACAGCCCCGGCTCGAGCAGCCGGTCAGGGCCCATGCCGAACCACAAGCCGGCGAAGGCACCCATGATGAGGATGGCCATCACGATGTAGGAGACGATCACCGCGGCAATTGACCTGAGCATGGGGGCTCCTTTGGTTGGGGGTGGGGGCGGGACACTCTG
>CAYZFW010000501.1:1279-2585 GCA_964477615.1 uncultured Phycisphaeraceae bacterium
TCTCCCTCGCCTGGGGTCCTCTCGGGGGGCGGCGGCGGGTGGCCCCACCGGGGGGTATGGGGTGGGGACGCTGCTTGGCGGGAGCTTGGGTGAGGGGACTTGGGCGTGCCATGCGGCCTGCGATGGAAAGTCGGGGCACGCATCGAAGCACGACGGGCCGAGGACGGCCCATCGTGGCACGGGGCATGTCTGTCGGGGCACCAGGAGAAGACGAAGACAGCCAAGAAGGCGGCGAAGAAGACGGCGGGTGCCGGGGTACGGCGTCTTCGACGTACCCCGTGAAAGCGGTGAGTGATCCAGATCGGGGTACGCCCAAAGCGGCGTACCCCGGCACCCGGCCCCAGGAAAGTGGCAGGTTCATCCCCAGAGCCGCGAAGCGGCGGAACAAGGAAGGCCGCCGCTTCGTCATTGATGGCGTTGGGGCGCGTGCCGCACCTTCGGTGCTCCGGCCATTTCAATCGCGGCGATCGTGGATGCCGCCGTTTTCCTGGGGCTCCCGCCCCAGGCTCGGATCGGTCGCCGCTTCGCGGCGAGGAGATGTCGAGCGCAGATCAGTCGCCAAATGGAGTTCGGCTGTTTCAAGCATCGGGATTGACTGGCGCGCCAGGGTCATCAGTCAGGCGTCTCGCGTACTGCTCGATGTCGCTCGGAATCGCTTGAATCCGGAATCCAGAGATAACCCCGTCGCGTCCGAGACGCATCGGCACCTGGGCGAACTCGCCTGCCAAGACGATGATGCCAAAACGCAGGGGCGGGCCCGTCGGGACTCCAGTGACCAAACGGGAGATCTCGATTTCACGCAGGTGCCATACGGTGTAATCACACAAGCCAACGGCCCACATCACGCTCCCTCGTGCGGTGGTATCGCCGAAGTCGAGCACGAGGCAGACAGACTCGCAGCCTGTGTCCTCGTGAACCCAGCACAGCGCATCGAACATCGCCCCCGGTGCCTCTGGCGTGTACCACGGCGACAAGTCGAGTTCGTGCCGGATCGCTGCGTGAAGGTCGTTGTCCGACAACGCACTCGCGTCAAACCAAAAGCTCTTCCAACCGTCCGCCGAGAGTCGCCGCTTCAGCGAATCGCGATCGAAGTGGCCCGAGCGAAGCAGCAGAATGGCGTGAGGCAAGTCAGCGACAGCCTGATGCTCTCGCGACCACTCACTCACAGATTCCCCCGCTTCTCCTGTTCCATCTCCAGCGCCTCGAACAAAGCCTTGAAGTTCCCCTTGCCGAACGACTGCGACCCGCGCCGACAGATAATTTCGAAGAACAGGGTCGGGCGGTCCTGCAGCGGCTTGGTGAAGAG
>CAYZFW010000502.1:0-2580 GCA_964477615.1 uncultured Phycisphaeraceae bacterium
GCGCGTCCTCGACGCGGGCCTTCTTCTCCTTCATCTCGACCTCGGTCGCGGCGCCCACATTGATCTGGGCCACGCCGCCGGCGAGCTTGGCGAGGCGCTCCTGCAGCTTCTCACGGTCGTAGTCGCTGGAGGTGGCGTCGATCTGGTGCTTGAGCTGCTCGATGCGGCCCTTGATGTCCTTCGTGGAGCCCGCGCCTTCGACGATGGTGCAGTTGTCCTTGTCGACGGTGATCTTCTTGGCGCGACCGAGCTCGCCGAGGGTCACCTTCTCCATGTCGATGCCCAGCTCTTCCATGATCGGCTTGCCGCCGGTGAGGACGGCGATGTCCTCGAGCATGGCCTTGCGGCGGTCGCCGAAGCCGGGGGCCTTCACCGCGCACACCTTCAGCACGCCGCGGAGCTTGTTGACCACGAGGGTGGCCAGGGCCTCGCCCTCGATGTCCTCGGCGACGATGAGCAGCGCCTTGCCGCTCTCGGCGACCTTCGTGAGGATCGGCAGCATGTCCTTGGCGCTGCTGATCTTCTTCTCGTTGATCAGGATGTACGCGTCTTCGAGCACGCACTCCATGTTGGCGGGGTCAGTCACGAAGTGGGGGCTGAGGTAGCCCTTGTCGAACTGCATGCCCTCGAGGAGCTCGACCTCGGTCTCGAGGCTCTTGCCCTCTTCGACGGTGATGACGCCGTCCTTGCCGACCTTGTCCATCGCGTCGGCGATGATCTTGCCGATCTGCTCGTCCTGGTTGGCCGAGCAGGTGCCGACCTGGGCGATCTCCTTGCTGTTGGCGATGGGCTTGGAGATCTTCTTGAGCTCATCGACGACGGCGGCGACGGCGAGGTCGATGCCGCGCTTCACCTGGTTGGCGTTCGCGCCGGCGGTGATGTTCTTCAGGCCTTCCTGGAAGATCGCCTCGGCGTAGATGGTGGCGGTGGTGGTGCCGTCGCCGGCGTCCTTCGACGCCTTCGTGGCGACTTCCTTCACCATCTGGGCGCCCATGTTCTCGTAGGCGTCTTCGAGTTCGACTTCCTTGGCAACGGTCACGCCGTCCTTGGTGACGGTGGGAGCGCCGAAGGATTTCTCAAGGACGACCACGCGGCCCGAGGGGCCGAGCGTGACCTTGACGGCGGCGGCGAGTTTCTGGACGCCGCGGAGAATGCGTTCGCGGGCGTCGGTGTCGAAAGCGATGGATTTGGCGGGCATGGTTGTGTTCCTGTTTCGTTGTTCACCGCGGAGGCACGGAGAACGCAGAGGGGGGATTGTGTTTGTCAGGATGGGACGTTGTATGAATCTGGACGAGCGAGCAATTCGGTGGTGCGTGTTCGCGGGTCACACACACTCTGAAATACTCTCCGCGAACTCCGCTTCTCCGCGGTGCATCTCTCACCCGATCTGCAGCCAAGCCACACGCTCGGCGTCGATAATGTAGATGCTCTTGCCGTCGGTGACTTTGACGAGGTGGTCTTCCTCGTCGGGGATGAGCATGGCGTGCTTGACGGTGATGCTGGCGACGCCGATGGAGATGTGGACGTTGGCGAAGGCGACGCCGAGGGTGCGTTCGCCGTTGAGTTCGCGGAGGGCGGTTCGGAGTTGGTCGTTGGTCATGGGGAGGGATTCACCGCGGAGGCGCGGAGTCCGCGGAGATGGATTCGGTGGGGGAGAAATGCATTTCAAGACTTAGGCACCTCTCCGCGTCCTCTGCGCCTCCGCGGTGAAATGTCTTAGTCCTCGACCACGGCCAGGATGTCATCCTCGCTCATGATCAGCAGCGTGTCCTTGTCGAGTTTGACTTCGGTACCGGCGTAGGAGGAGAAGATCACGCGATCGCCCTTCTTGACGCTCAGGGGGATGCGTTCGCCGGTTTCGGTGTTGAGCGCGCCGGTGCCGACGGCCTGGATGGTGCCGGTCTTGGGCTTGTCCTTGGCGGTCTCGGGGAGGAAGATGCCGCTGGAGGTCTTGGTTTCGGCTTCGTCGCGCTTGACGAGGATCTTGTCGCCGAGGGGTTTGACTTTCGTGGCCATGTCGTTTCTCCGAATGGTTGGGGGGTTAGGGGGTCAACTTGGGTTCGGGTGTCAGGGTTCGGGGTTCTGAAGAGGGTGTAGGGTGTGTTGGAATGGGGCCTTGTGGGCTGCGATCCTGATCTGTGCTTTGTGCTTTGTGTTCTGTGCTCTGTGCTTCGCTCACGCGGCGGGCCAGCGCCCGGCGTAGTGGCGTTGCAGCACCCGGCGCATCACTTCGAGCGCCAGCTCAATGTTCACCGGCGGCTCAAGCACCGCGAACGCGCCGCTCATCAGCGCCTTGCTCAGCGCCCGTGCGTTCTCCCGTCCGGTGCGCCGACGCTTCACAATGACCGTCGGCGGCGGGGCCTCAAGGCGTTGCAGCAGTTCGATGATCCGCTCGCCGCCCTCTTCAGGGACGGGCGCAACCTCGCCGGGATCGTCAACAAGATCGAGCCTCGGCGCATCGGGGATCGGCGTACACGGCTCGAGCGGCAGCGAGAGATCGACCACCGCGATGTGCACGGGCGTCTGCCGAATGAACTCCGCCGCCTCCCGCCCGCTCCGCGCCCGCACAGCCCGGACCCC
>CAYZFW010000503.1:0-2575 GCA_964477615.1 uncultured Phycisphaeraceae bacterium
TGGACGAACTTCCAGCCGTAGCGGATCTCGTCGCTGATCCACCACTTGTTGACCTCGTGGTTGGTGCGGGGCTTGAGGCGGTAGACCTTGCCCTCGTTGTGCTCGATGGTGATGTTGTCGCCGCTGGCGGTGATTCCGTCGATGCTGGGGGTGGTCTTGAGGAACCACACGCGCTGGGTGAAGAGGAAGTCCTTGTCCAAGAGCGCGCCGACGGGGCACAGGTCGATCACGTTGGCGGAGAGTTCGTTGTCGAGCGCGATGCCGGGGAACACGTCGATCTGCTCGGCGTTCCCGCGCCCCTCGACCATGAGCTCCGCCGTGCCTGAGACCTCGCGCGTGAAGCGCACGCAGCGTGTACACATGATGCAGCGGTCGGAATAGAGATAAACGTGCGGCCCGAGGTCCTTCTTGGGCTGCTTGACCTTGGTCTCCTCGAAGCGCGACACGCCGCGGCCGTACTCGTAGGAGTAGTCCTGCAGCGAGCACTCCCCCGCCTGGTCGCACACCGGGCAGTCGAGGGGGTGGTTGATGAGGAGGTACTCCATCACCGACTTCTGATTCTGGATGGCTTTGGGCGAGTCGGTGTAGACCACCATGCCGTCCGTGCAGGCGGTCTGGCAGGTGGGCAGCAGTTTGCCCATGGATTCGAGCTTGTTCCCGTTGCGGGGGTTGGGCGCCCAGCACTCGGCCAGACAGATGCGGCACGACGCGACGATGGAAAGCCCGGGGTGGTAGCAATACTGGGGGATCGCCACGCCGTTGGCGTTGGCGACGTCCAGGATCATCTGTCCGGGCTTGAAGTCGAAGGCTTTGCCGTTGATGGTGACTTGGGGCATGGGGAACGTGGTGAAAGCAATAGGGAGGCGGATCGACCGTCAAGCCGGATGGTAGTCGATACCGCGTTCGGGAACGGTGAGGTCCGACGCCCGGATCGACCGGCGATCGGAGCTCGATCTCGTCACTTCCCGTTACACGTCTGCGCCCCGAACGCCCCCAGCATGACCACCAGGTCCGCGACGTCGCAGTCGCCGTCGGCGTCGAGGTCGCCTCCCCATCCGGGGGTGATGCCGGGGCTGCCGAAGTCCTCGAGCAGGCGGAGCAGGTCGCGCGTGTTGACCGAGCCGTTGTTGTCGCTGTCGGCGGGGTTGTGGCAGGCTTGGCGCGTCAGGACGTCCAGTTCGCGGCCCGCGACGCCGGCATGGCCTGCGGGGCTGAGATGGAAGTGATCGTCGTCGGCGCGGTACCAGCCGCGCCTTGTCAGCTCAGGGGTATTCGCGAGACGGGAAAGGTCCACTATCGTGACGTTGGGGTAGCGATTGGCGAGGGTGAAGATCGACGACCTGTACGCCGTGAGGTAGGGGTCGTCGGGCTGGCTCAGCGGCGGGGAGACGCAGACCAGAAAGTGAAGTTCGCTCTCGGCGTCCCACTGGTTGATTTGCCACACCAGCCTGAGGTGTCGGATGATTGCAGTGATGTTGTCGTTGAAGGCGTCGGGGGAACTCCCGGGGAGGTAGCCGGAGTAGACGCTTGGCATCCACTCCGAGCGGTCGTTGACGCCGGAACTGATGCGGACGACGACCCTCGGATTGGGCCCGAGGGATTCGCGGATGCGCTGGAAGTACAGGAGCAGTTGCTCGATGGGAGCACCGACGATCGCCGCGGCCATGTCGCGCGTGGACGAACCGCCAAGGCCGTAGAGCGTGTGGACGGCGGCCCCGGTGGCTCGGTCCGGGTTTTCCGCGTGCATGTAGGTGAGGAACAGTGGCCCCCGTGCGCGTCCCCGGTCGTCGCCGAACCACAGCCGCAGCGACCACGATCGCTGGGGGTCGGGCGGGAGCTCGATCGAGTCGGTGACGATGGGGGCCGGGACGGGGTGCCCGCCGCCGTGACCTTCGCCGCGCGGCCTTTGTGGTGCGCCGCTGGCGGGGGATGACCGCGGGCCGTCGGTGCTGAACTTTTGCTGTGCGATGACGCTGCCGCCCCAGTTCCCTTCGGAGACGAAGGCGTTGAGCGTGCGGCCCTCTTCGAAAAGCGCGTGCGTGAAGGAAAAACGCAGGCGGGCGCTGAGATCGAGTCCTGACGCGCCGGTCAGCACCATGCCGTGGGGTGTGGCCGTCCCCGGGATCTCACTTTCGACCGGCACATAGAGGTAGCCCGCGGGCGAGATGCCGGGAAACACGCTGAGCCAGTAGCCGCACGTCTCGGGCGCCGAGGTGAACTGGAAGCTCCCGTTGTTTTGCGGAGCGGCGGCCTGGACGCCGGCGCCGGTGCCGATGGACGAGCTGAAGCCGTAGTCCTCTCCCGCTGAGACGAGCGAGGTGCCCCACAAGCCATATCGGCCCGCGAGCGTCCAGTGCCACGCGGCCTCCCACCCCTGGGTGTCGAAGAGTTGATTCGAGTCCCCGATGCCCACCAGCGCAATCCGCTGCGCGCGTGCGGCGTTGAAGACCTCGCGCAGCCCCTCGTTGCTCGGGTAGACGGCGAGCTCGGGCTGCGCAGCAGCGCTGGTCGCAATCGAGGCGACGGCGGTGACAAGGGGGATGACGCGGCGGTGGGGCATGGAAGCGAGAGCGAC
>CAYZFW010000504.1:0-2561 GCA_964477615.1 uncultured Phycisphaeraceae bacterium
GGCCTTCACTGTTGGAAGTTCCATTGAAAGAGAATCGGGGAGCTAAATCGATCCGTCGGCACGTCCAACTTGAGAGGCACGCCGGATTCTGGACCGAAGGCGGTCGATTGCAGCAGAACTCAAGCGGAACAGACTCCCCCAACGCGCAGTTCGCGAAGAGCGAAGCCCAGACTACGAGAATTAATGAATAAAGTACGCAAGAAGTGTTCGGCACGATGATTTTCTTCATTGTGAGATGACAGAAGCTAATTAGGGACCCTGCAAAACAATACGCCATGTCACAAAACCGACACACAGCGGAGGCGGCGGGGTTGATGATGAACATGAAGAATCACAGTCAGAGTGATTTGGGATTCCATCGCCATCGTCGTCACAGTCCGCGCAACGATCCCCGGCGAACAGCGTTGAATCGCAATCATCCTGATTTTTGGTGCCATCCCCGTCGTCATCGCCGCATGCTGCGGGGTTGCCTTGGAACAGGGGGGAATCGCAGTCGTCTGCATCGGGGATTCCATCGCAGTCATGGTCCCCGCTTCGATTGCCGCCATTGCAATCGCCCTCGGGCGGGATGAAGACGGGTTCGGGGACGGGCTGGATGCCGCAGGTTCGGCCGAAGAAGTCGCCGTAGGGGGTGCAGGCGACGCCCCAGCCTGTGCCTTCTCTGAGTTTGCAGCACGAGGCGAGGAGGGTTGATTCGGCTGGATCGGCGGGAACCGGTGGCGGGTCTTCGCTTGCGAGGGCGCTAATGAGTTCGAGGAGGTCTTCGCTATCGACGCTGCCACCGGCGTTGAGGTCGCCGGGGATGCCGGTGCCCTGCTCGCCGAAATTGCCGAGTTGCAGGGTGAGGTCGCTGATTTCCACATCATCGGAAGCATTGAGATCGGCGGCGACTCGGTAGGTTCCGCCGCCGGTGGAGGCGACGGAGTTCCACGAGAAGGTCAGGCGAGCGAGGTTGTAGGCGTCAACGAGGGAGGCTTCATCACCCGAGGCGAGGAGGGCGCCTGTGGCGCTGGAGTGAACGCGCCATGTGGGGTAGGCGGGAGTGAACTCCCCGGGCGCGGGTGGCGGGAGGCCGGGGATGATGGTGGCGGAGCGAACGGCGAGATCGGGCTTGAAATCGCCGTCCATATCGATGGTGGGCGAGACGCCGATGCCGAACAGAGCGTTTGGCGCGGCGGCGATTGTGAGGAGACGGTTGCCCGTGGCAGATGAGAAAATGTAAACGCGGCCCCAGGCGCTTGCGGCGGGCGTGCCGGGATCGAGGCCCGCCGGGCCGCTGGGTGGATCGGTGAGGTTTGTTGCTGTGGGGGCCCCGACCGCGATATCGGGTTTGTTATCGCCGTCGACATCGGGAATGGCACATGCGGCGTAGCCAAAGTGATCATCCGGCTCGGGGCCGAGCCACAGGCGGATGGGCCCGGTGACCGCTTCGGAGCGGATGACGACGCGCCCGAAGACCGGGCTGGTTGGGTTCCAGCCGGGGTTCCGGGTGACAATGTCGTTGATGCCGTCGTTGTTGGCATCGAGGGTCGGCGGTGCGATCAACAGCGGCGAAGGCACCGGCGGCGTGGTCTGAGCGCGAACAGGGGAGACCAGAAGAATAGCGACCGTGGCAGCGCAGAGGCTTGCGGCAGCCGGTCGAAGGCAGACACGCAGGAACGAGGGCACCGGATTCATGCACGGAGAGCTTGATGTGAATATCTGCACGACCACCCCGGAACCAGGGGAACACCATTCGGGAAACAACGGGTTCGTACACCTGACGAGTGGAGTATGCGCCTATTCTCGGACGGCGTCAAGAAGATTCTTTTGAGAATCGCGCAGATCGCGGTTTGTGCGCGCGGTTGCGGTCATTTGGGCGCAGCGAGGCTACGGAATGAGATGAAATGACTTACATGTTGGATGCGCTGATGAAACACGATGCCGACGCCGCAAAACGACAGCCTCACCACTCCCCCCGCAAAATCCTCCCAATCGCCCGCGCGAGCCCGTCCTCCCGAAAACTCTCCGTCTGAGCGTTCGCCGCCTTTTTCACGGCATCAATCGCGTTGCCCATCGCGATCCCCAGCCCGCCGCACGCTGCGGCACCCTCGATCATCGCCAGGTCGTTCACCTCGTCGCCGATGCACGCGATCCGCTCGCGCGGGATGTGGTGCTGCATCGCCAGCCGGTGCACGGCGGTCCATTTGTTCACCTGCGGGTCGAACACTTCGAGCAGGTGGATGCGGTCGTCCTTCACGCCGGAATCGCCGGGGTTGGCTTGGGCACGTGGGTCGGCATGGGCGTGTGCGCTGCCCGCGCCGGGCGTGGTGCCGCCCGGCTTCTTCGCGTCCTTCGTCCCCGCCACGGCGGCGAAGTGCTGCGTTGTCGTCTCGCGCCCGAACGCTTCCTTCACGCCGCGGGCCAGGTCGTGCATCACGTGCGCCTCGGCGGCGAAGCCCACGCGCACCGTGTGCTCGGGGTGCTCGTCGTGGGCCACATCATCAATGAACTTCACCAAGACCGGCATCGCATTGAACCACCACTGCGTGGGATACTCAATCGGCCCCGAGTTCACCACG
>CAYZFW010000505.1:1071-2561 GCA_964477615.1 uncultured Phycisphaeraceae bacterium
GAGAAGAACCGCGAACTGTTCCTGGAGGGCGCGAAGAGCCGCGGCATGGACAAGGCCACCGCCGACGAGCTGTTCGAGATGATCCTGAAGTTCGCCGGCTACGGGTTCAACAAGTCACACTCGACGGGCTATGCCATTGTTGCGTACCAGACGGCGTGGCTGAAGACGTACTTCCCCAACCAGTACATGGCGGCGTTCCTGACGTACGAGAGCCAGGCGCAGAAGGTGGAAGACTGGATCAAGTACAAGGACGATTGCCGCAAGGTGCAGTTCACCAGCGGGAAGGTGGGCGTCGAGGTCGCGCCGCCCGACATCAACCTCTCGGACTGCGACTTCACGGTGGTGTACATGGACGGCGAGCCGCGCACGGCGGTGAACGGGCACGTGCGCTTCGGCCTGCGGGCGATCAAGGGCGCGGGCGACAAAGCGATCGAGGCGATCGTCGCCGAGCGGAAGAAGGGCGGGGCGTACCGCAGTTTGTTTGATTTCACGGAGCGCATCCCGCCGGGGGTGGTGCCCAAGTCGACGATGGAATCGCTGGTGTGCTGCGGCGCGTTCGACAGCGTCCACGGGCGCGAGACGCGGGCGGCGATGGTGGCGAGCATCGATGCGGCGGTGAGCGCGGGGCAGTCGCTCGCGAAAGACCGTGCGGCGGGGCAGTCGGGGCTCTTTGGTTTTGGTGGAGGTGAGAGTGCCGCCGCGCCGAAGGGTGCCGAGCCGGCGCTCACGCGGGCCAAGGCGTGGGAGGAGGCGGAGGTCCTGGCCAAGGAGAAGGACGTCCTGGGTTTCTATGTCAGCAGCCACCCGCTGGACCGCTTCGCGCCGATCATCGCGGCGTTCGCCAACGCGGACACGCAGACGGTCAAGACGACGCCGCAGGACAGCCGCGTCATCATCGGGGCCATGATCAAGAGCGTGCGGCCGATCGTCACCAAGACGGGCGGACGGATGGCGATTGTCTCGGCGGAGGACACGCTGGGTGCCATCGAGGCCGTGCTGTTCACCGACGCGTACGCCCAGCACGGCGCGAAACTCCTCACCGACGGCGTGGTGTTCTTCATCGGCACCGTCGACCACTCACGCGGCGACCCGCAGGTGATCGTCGAACAGGTACACCCGGTGGAAGAGGGCCCGGCCCGGCTGGCCACGCGGATGGAGATCGTCTTCGACGACGGGCGCCTCAACGGCGCGGCCAAGGCGGCGATGGAGCTGGTCGCCGGCGAGCTCAAGCGGGCGCAGAACATGGTGAGTGCCGCGGCGACGGGCTTCGCGCAGGTGCCGGTGCAGCTGGTGGTGCGGGCGCAAGGGAAGCGGTACCGGCTGGAGGCGCCGTCCACCAAGGTGTGCCCCACGGCGGAACTCATCAAGCACCTGCGGCACGTGCTGGGAGAAGACTCGGTGCGCGTGATGGGCGGGCGGGCGATCGAGCCCAACGCGCGGAAGGAACGAAACTTCTTTCGGAAGCCCGCGGGCGGCGCGGGGGTAGGGGT
>CAYZFW010000506.1:0-2560 GCA_964477615.1 uncultured Phycisphaeraceae bacterium
ATGAAGGCCTTGCCTCGGGCCTGACGGGCGTCGACCTCGGTCTCGCCGATGCTGACGCCGCGGAGGGTGCCGACGTTGTCGGCCATGCGGAGCTGAGCGAGGGCGGCGATGGCGGCCTTCGCGAGGTTCTTCTTATTCGTGGAGCCGTAGGCCTTGGTGAGGCAGTCGGTGACGCCGACCTGCTCAAGCACCGCGCGAACGGTGGCGCCGGCGACGACACCCGTGCCGGGCGACGCGGGGACCAGCTTCACGATCGAGGCGCTGTAGCGGCCGATGACCGTGTGGGGGATGGTGCCACCCTGGAGAGGCACGCGCTTGGCGTTCTTCTTGCCGTCCTTGGTCGCCTTTTCGACGGCCTGGGGGACTTCCTTGCCCTTCGAGTAGCCGAGGCCGACCTGGCCGCGCTTATCGCCGACGACGACCATCGCGCCGAAGGAGAACCGCTTGCCGCCCTTGACGGTGGCGGAGGAGCGGAACACGCCGATGGTTGCTGAATCGTTCTGCGACTTGTCTTGGGTTTGCTCGGCCATGGTTCGTATCTCGGTCGTTTCGGGGATTCACCGCGGAGACGCGGAGAACGCGGAGTGATGCGGTGTGCGGAACACCTCGATGCCTTGATGCCTAATGCCTCGATGCCCTCTTCAGAACTTCAGGCCACCTTCGCGGGCGCCCTCGGCGAGGGCCTTGACACGCCCGTGGTAGCGGAAGCCGCCGCGGTCGAAGGCGACTTCCTTGACGCCGGCGGCCTTGGCCTTCTCGGCCAGCGCGACGCCGACGCTCTTGGCGGCGGAGGCGTTGCCGGTGTTGTCGAGTTTGAGCCCGCCGTCGCGCGTGGAGGCGGAGGCGATGGTCTTGCCCGCGAGGTCGTCGATGATCTGCGCGTAGATGTGGTTGAGAGACTTGTAAATGCTCAGGCGCGGACGCGAGGGCGTGCCGCTGATGCGCTTTCGCAGACCGATGCGGCGGCGGGTGCGACGGACGGCCTTGTCTTTCTGCTTGTTCATGGCGGACTCGTGTCTGAAGGGGGCTGGTTGCCTGATGATTCTTCCGGCAACACCGGCGGAACGCCGGCGCCACCTCGTGCGGATTACTGACCGAAGGCCTTGCCTTCCTTCTTGATGATGACTTCGTCGGTGTACTTGACACCCTTGCCGTTGTAGGGCTCGGGCTTGCGCTTGCTGCGGACGACCGAGGCGAACTCGCCCACGGCCTGGCGGTCGGCGCCCTTCACGGTGATGAAGGTCTTGTCCACCGCGACCTCGACGCCCATCGGGATCGGGACGAAGATCGCGTTGGCAAAGCCGAGCTTGAGCTTGAGGTTCTTGCCGGAGACTTCGGCGGCGTAGCCGACGCCGACGACCTCGAGCTTCTTCTCATAACCCTTGGTGACGCCGCCGATCATGTTGTTGATCAGGGCGCGGGTGGTGCCCCAATAGGCGCCGGTGTTGGGCATGGTCTCGAAGCCCTTGGCGGGCTCGACGACGACGCTCTTGGTGTCGGCGTTCACGGACACCTTGACCTCCGGGCGGTGCTCCATGTCGAGTTTCTTGGCGCCGGACGAGACGGTGACCTTGCGGCCGGCGACTTCGACCTTGACGTTAGCCGGGATGGTGATGGGCTTTTTGCCGAGAAGGGACATGGGGAATACCTCGGGAGCGGACTTGAGTCTTGGGTCGTGAGACAGATGCGAGGGCTTGACGAGATGTCGGCTCGGAGAGCCGACGTACCGAATCTGATCAATACACGGTGGCGAGGAGCTCGCCGCCGATTTTCTGGTCGCGGCACTTGCGGTCGCTCATGACGCCGCGGCTGGTGGAGACGATGGAGATGCCCAGCCCTTCGAGGGGGCGGTCGAGCTCGACGTAGCGGCGGTAGACGCGACGGCCGGGGCGGCTCTCGCGCTTGATGTGGTGGAGGATCTCCTCGCCGCGCGGGCCGTACTTCATGCGGACGCGGATGGCGCCCTGCGGGGGGAGGTCGAGCACATCGAACCCGTCGATGTAGCCCTCTTCCTGAAGGATGCGCGCGATGCCCTGACAGACCTTGCTGTTGAGGCACTGGACCTGCTTGTCGCGGTTGGCCGCGGCGTTGCGGATCCGGGTGAGCATGTCGGCGATGGGATCGGTGACTGCCATGGGTGTTCTCGTCGGGGCTGCCCGTTCGCGGGGTGCGGCGGGGTGTTGAATCAGGTTGAGCGAGTCGGGAAGAAGATCGGGGAGACACCGGGCGGAAGCCGGTGCCACCGGAAAGGGTGTGGCTTACCAGGAGGCCTTGCGCATGCCGGGGACCTTGCCCTCAAGCGCCAGCTTGCGGAGCATGATTCGGCTGATGCGGAACTTGCGGTACACGCTGCGGACGCGGCCGGTGAGTTCGCAGCGGCGCACAATGCGGGTGCTGAACTTCGGGGTGCGCTTGGCGCGGGCGGTTTGTGCCTTGGTAGCCATGGGGTGGTTCTCGCGGGGGACGGGAGTCGGGAGTCGGAGGTCGGGAATCGGGGCCGGATCGGATTACGACTTCTTGCGGCGTTCCTCGGGCTTCTTGAAGGGGAAGCCGAGCTTCT
>CAYZFW010000507.1:0-2537 GCA_964477615.1 uncultured Phycisphaeraceae bacterium
TCTCGAAGGAAACCGCGAGTGTTCGAGTCCTTCGGGGGGCATTCTCTGAACGAAAGAGGTTGATGGCCTGGGCGTTGAGGCCCGGCTGGTCATTTCTTCAGGTCGAATCCGACGACGGTCTTCTCGCCCTTGTCGGTCTCGATCTCCACCCACAACTTCGAGCCTTCGGGCAGCGGCGCAGGGATCTCCGCGTGCGTGTGCCAGTGGTCCCCCTCGATCTCGGCCTTGGCCTTGACGCTGCCGCGTCCGGACTCGGTACCGATCCAGAAGCGGACAACCGACGGCTTCGACTTGGTGTCGCCAGCGGGTGTGACCCAGACGTCGATGGGGGCGTCCTTGCCCGCGACGATGTCGCCGTCGCGGCTGGCTTTGATGGTGAAGCCGCCGACGGCCTGCTCGCCGAGTTGGGTTGTGGCGCCGTGGTGATGATCGTCGCCGTGACTGTGATCGTGGTCGTCACTGTGACCGTGGTCATGGTCGGCGGGCTTTGGTGCGGGGTCGGGCGTTGCCGTGGGTGCCGCGGGCTTGGGAGGTTGCTCGGCGGGCTTGTCGCAGGCGACGAGAGCAAGGCACGCGAGCAGTGCGGAGGCGGTGAGTGCGAGAGGGCTGGGGCGAAGATTCTTCATGGCAAGGGTCCTTTCTTTGGAATGAGTCAAGCAGGGGGTCACGAGGTGGGACGGGAAGTGCTGCGGCGGAGCCGTGCAACCAAGCCGGCACCGTGTGTCGGAGCATTCGGGAGCGCGTCGAAACCGCGGACACGGAACGCCAGCGCATACCCCGCGGGCACGACGATGAGGTTCAGGAACGTCGAAGAGATGAGTCCGCCGAGCACCACGACGGCGAGGGGCGCGAGCAGTTCACTCCCGGGCCGGCCGCGGGCCATCGCGATGGGGATGAGGCCCAGCGCCGCCGTGAGGGCGGTCATGAGGATGGGCACGAGGCGCTCCATCGAGCCTTGGATGATCGACTCGGCGATCGACTTTCCCTCGAAGCGCTGCAGGTGGTCGTAGTGGTTCACCAGCAGGATGCCGTTGCGCACGGCGATGCCGAACAGCGTGACGAAGCCGACCATGCTGGCGATCGAGATCACCGGGGCGATGTACCGCGACGACGACAGCCCGAAGAGCGCGAGCGTGTTCGTCACCAGCGAGGGCGACTCGGTGAGATAGATCGCGGCGATGCCGCCGATGAGGGCCAGAGGCAGGTTTAGCATCACCAGCAACGCAACACGGGACCTCCCCGTGGAAAGCTGAAGCAGCAGGAACATGACCACGGCGACGCCCGCGCCCATGACGGTGATGGTGCGGCTTGCGGACTGCTGGGCCTCGAACTGCCCGCCGTAGTGGACCGTGCAGCCGGCCTTATGGACGATGGGATCGACGCGGGCGCGGACCTGTTCGACGAGCTGACCCAGGTTGTAGCCCTCGGCGATGTTCGTGCTGACCACGGCCTTGCGCTGGGCGGCCTCGCGGGTGATGAGGTTGCTGGCGCGCTCGGGGCCGATGTCCGCGACATCGCGGAGGCGGACCGTCGCGCCGCCTATGCCGCGGAGCTGGAGGTCCATCACCTGCTCGACGCGCTCACGCTCGGACTCATCGAGGCGGACGACCATCTCGTAGCGACGCACACCCTGGCTGACCTCGGCGACGGTCTCGCCGTAGAGCGCCTGACGCACCTGCTCGGCGGCGGCGACGGGCGAGAGCCCCGCGGCGGCGAGGTCGGCGGCGCGGTAACGGATGGGCAGCGAGGTGACCATCACTTCCCGGTTGGCCGCGACATCGCGCGTGCCGGGGAGGCTCTTGAGTTCGGCCTCGATCTCCTTCGACACTCGGCGCAGGACCGTCAGGTCGTCGCCGAAGACGTTGATCGCGATGGCGGCGGGCGTGCCGGAGAGGACGTGGCTGAGGCGGTGCTCGATGGGCTGACCGACCATCGTGGTCACGCCGGGGATGTTCGAGATGATGGCGTCGATCGCGGCCCTGACGGCGTTCTGATCGGCGCCGTCCAGCATCGTGACCTCGATCTCGGAACTGCTGACCGGCTCGGCGTGCTCGTCGCGCTCGGCCCGCCCGGTGCGCCTTGTGACACTCGACACGCCCTTGATCTCGGCGAGCTGCTCCTCGATCCCGTGAGCGAGGCGGTTGCTCTCGGTGAGCGACGTGCCCGGCGGGGCCATGAGGAACACCGTGAACGTGCCCTCTTTGAAGGCGGGCAGGAACGAGGTGCCGAAGGTCGAAGCGAGCACGAGTGAGAGCACGGTGAGCAGCCCGGTGCCACACAGAACGAGGCCGCGGTGCCGAAGGGCGGAGCGGAGCGAGGGCTCGTAGCGGCGCTTGAGCCAGCGGACGAGAGCGCCGTCGCGCTCCTTGGAGTGGGCCGGGTGTGACGCGTCCGTCCCGCCGAACGATCGGCGGAACATCCACTTGCACATCGCCGGCGTGACGGTGAGCGCCACAACCAGCGACGCCATGATCGAGGTGATGTAGGCAACACCCAGCGGCTGGAAGAAACGTCCCTCAAGCCCTTGAAGGAACAGC
>CAYZFW010000508.1:0-2534 GCA_964477615.1 uncultured Phycisphaeraceae bacterium
GGGTGCCAAGCCCGGAGGGTGCGGGTTGGCCCCCTTGCACGTGCGGACGTCGCTCGATCTTGACACCGCGGCGCTGGGGGCGATGACGCCGCTCTTGGTGGAGCACGTCGATGTCGTGAGCATCGACTGCGTCGCGGGCACGGCGGAGACGCACGCGGTGCTGTGCGGATCCGGCGGGTTTGAGCGCGTGCTGAACAACATCGATGCGCTGCTGTCGGCGCGAAGGGTGCGGGGAGGGCTGCTCACGCCGTGGATCGTGCCGAGGATCACGCGGCGTGACGCGGTGTACTCGGAGATCGAGGGGTTCTTCGACAAGTCGATGCTGGTGGCGGGGTGGGGCGTGATCGACGCGCTGCCCGCGCCGATCCCCGGCGAGCGGATCGAGCCGCTGCCGCTGCCCGCTGCGGCGAAGGTTCGGGAACTGCTGTCGGTGCTGGAGATCGACGCTGAATCGATCGAGCGGTGCGCATCCCCGGACGCCGTGCGAGCGCTGTGGGCTCAGACGCTGAATGAGCGGGTGGCGGTCATCGAAGCGGACCCGCGTCTGCGTGCCGTCCTTCAGCCGGGAGCGTGAGCGTGCGGACTCTGGCGATCATCCTCGGACGGGCCGGCAGCAAGGGCGTTCCCGGCAAGAACGCGCGCCCCATCGGCGGCAGGCCGTGCGTCGCGTGGACCATCGATGCCGCGCTTGCCGCGAAGCGCGCGGGCGCGGTGTCGCACGTGGTGGTGAGCACCGACGGCCCGGATATCGCGGAAGTGGCGCGGGGGATGGGCGTGGGCGTGATCGAGCGCCCGCCGATGCTGGCGAGTGATTCGGCCCGTGTTGATGATGCCGCGCGTCACGCGCTGGAGAGGGCCGAGGCGATCCACGGGCCCTTCGCGGCGGCGGTCATCCTCTACGCCAACGTGCCGGTGCGGCCCGCCGGGCTGATCGAGCGTGCGGCGTCGCTGCTGCGCGAGAGCGGCGCCGACAGCGTGCAGAGTTACGCGCCCGTGGGCAAGCACCACCCGTGGTGGACGGCGGTTGTCGAGGCCGATGGCGGGCGGGTCCGCCCGTGGCAGGGTGACGTGCTGAACCACGGCGTGTTCCGACGCCAGGACCTCCCGCCGGCGCACGTGCCCGACGGCGGGGTGATCGCCGTGACGCGGGCGGCGCTGATGCGGGAACTCCCGGGTGTGCCCGACGGCCCGCACGCGTTCTTTGGGAAGGACCGCCGCGGCATCGTGAACGCCGAGGGGAGCGTTGTTGATATCGACAGCGAGGCGGACCTGCTCGCGGCCGAGGCGGCGCTGGGCGGGGGGCCGTCGCACGAGCGGCGGGCGATGCGGATCGGTGAGCGCGTCATTGGGGAAGGGCAGCCGCCGTATGTCATCGCGGAGATCGGCGTGAACCACGACGGCGACGCGGGGCGGGCGCTGATGCTCGCGGAGGCCGCCGCCGACGCGGGCGCCGATGCGGTGAAGTTCCAACTGTTCCGCGCCGACCTGCTGATGAGCAAGGCCGCGAAGCTCGCGGCGTATCAGCGCGAGGCGGGCGAGCGCGACCCGCTCGAGATGCTGCGCCGGTTGGAGATGAGCGTGGACGCGATGCGACCCGCTGCCGACCGGGCGAGGGCGCGGGGGTTGCACGCGATCGTGACGGTGTTCAGCGAGCCGCTGGTGCGCGAGGCCGAGGCGTACCCGTGGGACGCGTACAAGACGGCGTCACCCGATCTGGTGAACACGCCGCTGCTGGCGGGCCTGCGCCGCACCGGGCGGCCGATGATCCTGAGCACCGGCGCGGCGACGGTGGACGAGGTGCGCGAGACGGTGGCGTGGATGCAGCGCGCGGGCGGCGTGCCGTTCGCGGTGCTCCAGTGCGTGAGCAGTTACCCGTGCCCGGAGTCGGACGCGGCGCTGGGCGGTGTGAAGGCGCTGGCGGCGCTGGGCCGGTTCCCGGTTGGCTACAGCGACCACACGCCGGGCGTGGACACGGGGGCGCTCGCGGTGGTGGCGGGGGCGTCGATCCTGGAGAAGCACCTCACCTGGTCGAACACGGCGGCGGGCCCGGACCACGCGGCGTCTTTGGAGCCGGTTGCGTTCAAGGAGTATGTGCGCCTGGCGCGCCGGGCGCACGCCATGCTGGGCAGCGCGGGCAAGCGGCTGCTCGAAGTCGAGCACGAGGTGCGGCGTGTGTCGCGGCAGTCGGTGGTCGCGGCGCGGGCGATCCGCGTTGGCGAGCGGATCACCCAGGACATGCTGTGCTGCAAACGGCCGGGCACCGGGCTGCCCGCGCGGGAGATGGAGTCGGTCATCGGCAGGACCGCCGCGCGTGATCTCGAGGCCGATGTGCCGCTGGCGGCGGGGGACGTGTCGTGACGGGGCCGCGTGGTCGCGAGCGTGTGATGGTGGTGACGGGGACGCGCGCCGAGTTCGGACTTCTGGAGCCGGTGATGCGCGCGGTGGCGGCGCACCCGCGCCTGGAACTGCGGGTGGTCATCGCGGGGGCGCACCTGCTGCCGCCGGCGCACACCGCGGGCGAGGTGCGGGAGCGG
>CAYZFW010000509.1:0-2525 GCA_964477615.1 uncultured Phycisphaeraceae bacterium
CGAAGACGAGCATTGGTGGGGTGACGTCGCAGGATTATCTGGGGGTTGAGAAGCGGTACTACTTGCCGGAGGGGCTTGGGGCCGAGAAGGTGATGAGGGAGAGGTTGGAAGAAGTGAGGAGGATTCGGGATGGCAATGACGTTGTCCAACCGGGCCGTTCTACATGAAGCGACACGTTCGGAAAGGTCGTCGAACCGTGTGGGTCGCCACTCAGGCAATCGCTTGGGCGTTCGTTCTTTCGGCACCAGCACTTTGGGGGTATCTCGTACTGAATCCGTCATCACAGATCGGTAGCTTGCTATGTCCGTGCTGCATGATCTGGATCGCGGGAATCCTCGGAGTACCGTTGGTTGTCATCTTTCTTCGCGACTGGGCGCTCGAACCCTTGCCAGAATCGATCTGCAAACGCTGCGGGTACGATCTGAGCGGGATCGACGCGGGACAGTGCCCGGAATGCGGCGAAAGGCCGGCATGAAACAGTCGAACGCCATCTCCAATGCGTGTCCGGGCGCGGGCCTGAAAGCCGCTCGCCGCTGCGTGCGCCAACGCGAAGAGTTTGCCGCGGCGCTCGGCGGGTTGCTGGTGCCGCTGGTTGCACTACTGGTGCCTGCGGTGCAGTTGTTTGCGGAATCACGCTGGGGCGGGGCACTGACGCTCACGGCGATGTTCGGCGCGGTCGGCGTGCTGATCTGGATGATGCTGCGGCCCGGACCTGAGGCATGGCGGTGTCCCGACTGCGGCTACGACCGGCGCGGGCTCTCGAGAGGTGTGTGCCCAGAGTGCGGAGAGCCATCAACGTGAGCCGCCGAAGCCGTGATGCCGGGTTCATTGTCGACACCGCGATGTGCATCGGCGGCATGGCGGCGTGGTCGCTGGCCATCATCCTTGTGCCGACCTGGATTGCCTACGCCGCGCTCAGCAAGGTGCCGGGCCTCGATGACGACGGCACGCTCATCATCTCCATTGGAGCCGGGCTGGGGATCGGCGGGCTGATCGGGTTCTCGACGTACCGCCCGCTGCTGCGGCTGCTTGATCCCACGCCGCGGTGCAAGTGTGGGTATGACATCCGGGGGCTGACGGCGATGACGTGCCCGGAGTGCGGAGCGTACCTTCCGCAGCCCCACGATCACGCGAGCATCGATTGACCGGAGCAAGCCCCGATGAGCACCTTCTCCCTCTTCAGCGACCCACACGCCCGTCACGCCATCATCGTGCACTGGCCCATCGTCATGTGCTCGATTGCGCCGCTGCTGGTGCTGCTGTGCATCATCACGCGGGGCAAGAAGAAGTCGCTGCTGCTCGTTGCCATCGGTTGCTGCCTCATCGGCAGCGCCTCGGCGTTTATGGCCGAGCAGTCGGGCGAAGGGGCGGAGATGTCGCTGAGCGCGCGGTACGCGCCCATCTCGGCCGCGGAGGGCGCGGCGATCCATGAGCACGAGGAACTGGCGGAGAACGGCTGGCTGTGGCCGATGATCCCCGCGGCGTGCCTGCTGCTGTGCCTGATCCCCTTCAAGCCCCCGTTCGCGCGGGCCCTGCTGCTGACGCTGGCGCTGCTGTCCTCGGCGGGCGTGACGGCGTGGGTGGCCCTGACGGCGCACGCGGGGGGTGAACTGGTGTATGTGCATGGGCTTGGGGTGCCGGGGCGGGCGCGCTAGAATCTGCCATGACACGCCGCGATCGTGCGAAGACTGTGCGGAAGAAGCGAGCCGGGGCGGCGTCGCCGCGCGAGTTTCACGTGGTGATCGAGCGTGACGAGGACGGCTTTCTGGTTGGATGGGTCCCCGCGCTGCCCGGGTGCCACACGCAGGCCCGCACGATGGACACGCTGCTCAAGCGCGTTCGCGAGGCCATCACGCTGTGTCTTGAGGACCGGTCCGACGTGCCGACCAGCGAGTTTGTCGGGGTGCAGCGGATCGCCATCACGCCATGAGCCGGTTGCCGCGCCTGCGCGGGCGGGATGTCCTGAAGCGACTGGAGCGCTTCGGATTCGTCGTGACCAGGATCAGAGGCAGTCATCACATCCTGCGGCATCCCGATGGGCGCAGCACCGTCGTCCCGGTCCACGCGAGCGGCGTCATTGGCCCGGGTCTGCTTCGACGCATCCTGAGTGACTGTGGAATCACCATCGAAGAGTTTGAGAACGCCTGACACCAGCCATGCTCGTCCTCGGCATCGAATCCTCCTGCGATGAAACCGCCGCCAGCGTGGTGGAGGGCGGCGTGCGCGTCCGCTCGAATGTCATCGCGTCGCAGCACGACCTGCACGCGGAGTACGGCGGCGTGGTGCCCGAGATCGCCAGCCGCGCTCACGCCGAGCGCATCACGCCCGTGGTGCGCCGAGCCTTGGACGAGGCGGGCGTGACGCTTCACGACATCGACGCCGTGGCGGTGGGGAACCGGCCCGGGCTGATCGGGGCCCTCGTGGTGGGCGTGTCGGCGGCGAAGGCGCTCGCGTGGTCGCTGGGCGTGCCGCTTGTGGGCGTCGACCATGTGCGGGCGCACCTTTACGCGGCGCTGCTTGAGGAC
>CAYZFW010000510.1:0-2520 GCA_964477615.1 uncultured Phycisphaeraceae bacterium
GGTACATCATGACCAGCCCGATCAACCACGCGGCGACGGTCGAGTTCTTCAACAAGAACGACTACTGCGGCCTCAACCCCCGCGACATCATGTTCTTCTCTCAGGGCGTCATGCCCTCGTTCGATATGGCCACCGGCAAGGTGCTGCTGGCCGCGAAGGATGAGATCGCGACCAACCCCGATGGCCACGGCGGCTCCCTCCGCGCGCTGTGGAACTCCGGCGCCATCAACGACATGCGCGGCCGCGGCGTCGAGCACATCTCGTATGTCCAGATCGACAACCCGTTGGCGCGGGTGATCGACCCCGTCTTCATCGGGCTGCACGCGTTTGCCCCGGATTCGTCGGGCGAGATGAGCAGCAAGATGGTGGCCAAGACCGACCCCGGCGAGAAGGTGGGTGTCTTCGCGAAGGCGCAGGGGAAGGTGCGCGTGCTGGAGTATTCCGACCTGCCCAAGCATCTGGCGGAAGCGCGCAACGCCGACCACACGCTGAAGTTCAACGCCGGGTCGATCGCGATCCACATGATCGGCGTGGAGTTTGTGGCGCGCCTGAACAACGAAGGCCGGGCCACGCAGGGCGGCGGCCCCGGCGGGTTCAGCCTGCCGTTCCACCGCGCGGAGAAGAAGGTGCCGCACACCGACCTCGCGACCGGCAACAGCGTGGACCCGGCGAAGCCCAACGCGGTCAAGCTCGAAACGTTCGTGTTCGACGCGATCCCGCTGTGCCGCTCGAGCATCGTGTACGAGGCGGACCGCATCGACGAGTTCGCACCGATCAAGAACGCCGAGGGGAACGACAGCCCGGAGACGTGCCGCAAGATCCAGACGGAGCGTGCGGCACGGTGGCTGGAAAAGGTGGGCGTGAAGGTCGCCCGCGACGAACGCGGCGAGTGCACATGCACGATCGAGATCCCGCCGACAACGGCGATGGGACCGGAGGATCTCGACGCGGGGCGGTTGCCGAAGCGGATCGGGGAAGGCGAGAAGATGGTGCTGTGAGGATCAGCGGCTGCCTGAATCGGGTCCGCGCGTCCTGATCCTCCCCGGTTCCACAATCGTCAGTGAACCTTCGATATCGCTGAGCGGGACGTTCTCTACGAACCATTGCAGGAGTCGGTCCACGGCGCGCACTCCGGGATGCCGGTTTCAGGAGGACATGCCGGGATGAGTGCCCGGAGCAAAGCCACGGATGTCCGCGAAGTCGCCGTCCTGCGTGAAGAGCACGCGACCATCGAGCCTTGCAGCGTCGGCGACTTCACCGTCCGGACGACCGCCGAGCCCTTCATCGCAGGCGGTATCGACGTCATGTCCTCGCGCCGTCAGAAACGCGACGAAGCTCCCGGACAGATTCTCGTCGAGCTTGATTCTCATGAAGCGGCGATCCGCCAGACGTTCTCGCGAGCGAGTTCCGCTGCGTACGCGATTGCGGCCCTGATGTCCTCGGGCTTCAGGCTCGGGTAGTGCGTCAGCAGTTCCGCCGGGGTGACGTCGTCGGCGAGCGAGTCGAGGATGATCGAAACGGCGATGCGGGTGCCCTTGATGCAAGGCGTTCCGCCGCAGATGGTCGGCTCGGCGCTGATTCGGCTGAGAAGGGCGTGGGGCATCGGAATGATCATAGGTGGCCTGAACTCTCACATGTCCCCGCCGAGACGCTACCATCCGGGCCTCTCTCCCCCGCATGGCGCCCACCGGCACGGCCCAACCTCCAGGTGTGAACTCGGCGAACGCCGCGGGTGGTCCCTCGCTGCTGCAGCGGATTGCGGCGGGGGATCAGGGGGCGGTTTCGGAGTTTTTGAAGCGGTACTCGGCGCTGGTGTGGAGTCTGGCGCGGCGGTTGTCGGCGAACGATCCGGACGCCGAGGACGCCGTACACGAGATTTTCATTGACCTTTGGAAATCCGCCGGGCGGTTTGATCCGAATGTCGCGAGCGAGGTGACGTTTGTCGCCATGGTGGCGCGGCGTCGTCTGATCGACCGGCGGCGTCGGCTGGGGCGCATCCCGCGGATGGAAGCGGTGCGGGATGATGACGTGTCTCGGGCGGCGGTGTCCGGTGGGGCGGGGCCGGCGCTGGGGGGCGACGACGTGTCCCGGACCGCGCAGGGGACGTTGGAAGTGGGCGAGGAATCCACGCGGGCCCTGGCCGAACTGAAGAATCTGAGCCTGGACCAGCAGAAGGTGCTGCGGCTGTCGATCTTCCACGGGCTGTCGCACGAGAAGATCGCGTCGGCGCTGAAAATGCCGCTGGGAACGGTGAAAACGCACGCGCGACGGGGGCTGATCCGACTTCGTGAATCGCTGGAAGGTGTTCGAGCGAAGACCCCGACGGGGAATCCCGCCACATGAGCCACTTTGCGTCCGAGAACGACCGTGTCCTTTCCCTGCTGGCTGAAGCGGCCAGTGTGGGGATTGACGCGCGCTCGGCGGATGAACTGGCGGCGCTGCTGGGGGATGAAGCGGGGGCGGAGATCGAGGCGATGGAACTCGCCGCAGCGGCGCTGGATGTCGCGATGGTCGAGCAGT
>CAYZFW010000511.1:0-2520 GCA_964477615.1 uncultured Phycisphaeraceae bacterium
CTCGATGGTCATGAGCTCGTGGCGGGTGCTCCACTTCTTGTCGGCGAGCACGAACTGATCGCCCGTGCGGAGCACGCTGTTGACCACCAGCGGGCCCTGCAGGTTGCCGGTGAGCGTCTGGCCCACCTTGTTCACGATCACGAACACCTGCGCGTCCTCGAGCTTCTCGAGGCGCAGGTCCTCCATCTGCTCGGCCCGGATGGGCACCGAGTAGTCCTTGACGAACAGGTTCGGGTCGGTGACGACGAACGCCAGCGACGGGTCGTCGAGGCACTGCAGCCAGAAGAAGCACGCGTCGCCGTTGGGCTGCAGCAGGCAGTACCGCTTGTGCTGCTGGAAGCCCAGCAGCCCGCGCGGGAAGGTCATGACCCGGTCTTCCGAGATTTCAATGGTCCCGAATCGGACCGTCTGCACTTGCATGGGAGTGCTTCCCTTCGCCGCGGCCTGGGCTCTTCCTTGACCGTCCCCGGCTCCATACCGGGGCGACATCCTGTCGTTTCCCCCTTCGCTCGCGGCCGGGGCGGCGAGGGGGCACACATCCGCAAGCAACCATCCCTCAGCGCTAACTGAGGAAGTTGATGAGCGAGAGCGACCGCGTCTGCGAGACCACCGAGTACCCCGCCTGCAGCTGCGTCTGCAGCAGCGCGAAGCGCCCCGAGGCTTCGATCACGTCGAGGTCTTCAAGTTGGCTCTTCACGCTCTTGTTCAACGTGTCGGTGTCCTTGAGTTTGTCCAGCGCGTCCTCGACGCGCCGGGCCCGACCGCCGACCGTCGCCTGCGCCGTCGCAAGCCGCTCGAGGTCGGCGTCCAACCTCCCCCCAGCAAGCGTGATGCCACGAACGTCGTCATTCAAAAGCGCGTCCCGCAGCTCCACCAGCGTGCTGAAGAGCGAGTCCACGCGCACACTTGTGCGGTCCGAACCCGCAAGAGTTGCCGGATTCCCCCCCGTTGCCGCAGCGTCAAGCAGGCCCAGGTCCTCCGCGGCCCTGCCGTTGAGCTTGGTCACCGTCACGTTCGATCCGCCGCCGTGGGTGTCGGCGAGTTCGATCCCGTTGCCCGTCGTCGACAGCCGCGCCTGGAACTGCCCCGGGCCCGTGCCGACCGTCTGCCCCGCGCCCGCCGCCGCGGCGTTGATCTTGTTCAGCACCGTCTGCACCGAACTCATGTCCGCCGGCACCAGGTCCACATCGAAGGTGGCCCCGTTGCTGAGCGTGACGCGGAAGTCGAGGTTCTTCGCCGCGTCGGGCAGCCCGGTGATGGGGTTGATGGCCCCGTCGGCGATCTCGACGCCCCGCCCGTCGTTGAACCGGCTGATCGGGGTGGTCGTCAGGAGCGAGCGGATACCGAGCGACGACGCCGCGCCGGGCGTCGATTCCGAAACGCTCAGCCGCTGCCCCGCGAGTTCGTTCAGAATATTGATCGTGTCGCCGGAAGGGTCAATCTCGACACGGGCGCCGAGATTCAGCCGCTTCACGGCCTCCTTGAACTCCCCCACCGTCATCGTCGCGGTCGTCGTCACCGTGCCTGTCCGCCCGCCCGCTCGGATCACGATCCCGCCAAAGCTCACGGCGGACGCGGGCAGCAGGTCGCCGAGCTGCGTCTCATCGGTGATCACAGGGTTCAGGTCCGCGCCGGGGCTGGTATTGAATGGACTCGCGCTATTAAAGGTGAAGCCCGACAGCGACAAAGCCTGCGCGGTGGTCCCCGAAGGGCCATCCGAGAAGGTGATCGTGTGCCCCGCCGCGATGTTGAACCCCAGCCCCGTGTTTAGCACGTCGACGCCTGCGGGGTACACCCCGGTGAGCGCTCCCGGCACGGTCTGTCGCACGGCGGACTCGATCAGGTCGGCCACATCGCCGACCGTCTCGGCCTCCGACAGATCGACCACCGCCGACACCGGCCCCGTGCCGGGATCGATCGTCACCGTCAGCGACCCGAGCGACTGCCCCAGCGCGTTGCCGCGCAGGTCCGACACCTTCGTGGCGGGCGTGACGCGCGGGTTCAAGTCGAACGCGCCCTTGACCTGCGCAGAAAGTGCGCCAACGGCGAGGTCGGCGGGGATGGTGATGGGGAACTCGGTGCCGTCGCCAAGATCGGTGACCAGCCCGTCGCCCTCGCCGTGGTACCGGAACGCGCCGTTGAACTCGGTGATGGGGCGGGTGGCGGCGGCGGATCCGGCGAACAACTGAATCCCCGCGTAATCGCGGTTCATCGCCGCAAGGACCTCGCGGATGGTCGCATCGATCACACCCGCCTGCTGCCTGCGCGTGGCGGTGTCCGAACCGACGCCGATCTGCGACGAGGCCACCTGCTTTGCGTCGCGCACCGACTCGGTGAGCTGCCCGATGATCTGATCGATCGAGTTCAGCGTGCTGGTCGCGTGGGTCAGGTTGCGCTCGCGCTGGTCGGTGGAGGCGATCTCGCGGTTGATCCGGTCGATCAGCGTCGACGCCACCGGGTCATCGCTGGGGCGGTTGACGCGCTTCAGCGTGGCCAGTTGGCCCTGCACCCGCAGCAGAT
>CAYZFW010000512.1:0-2505 GCA_964477615.1 uncultured Phycisphaeraceae bacterium
TGGCGACGGGCTTTGGGGTGATGCTGGCGACGTACACAGGCGTGACCGTGCCCGCGGTGATCGCGCTCATCGTGTGGATCGCGCTGGTGAAGACATGGCGGATGGTGAGCGTGGCGTCGTGTGCTGCGGCGTGCTCGCTGCCGGTCTCGGTCGCGGCGCTGCGGGCGCTCGGCTGGCCCAGCGGCGGCGAGTCATGGGCGGGCGCGATGCCGTACCTCATCGTGACGACGGCGCTCGCGGCGCTGGTGGTGTGGAAGCACCGGGCGAACCTTGCCCGCGTGCGGGCCGGGACGGAAGCGAAGATCGGTGGCGGGGGCGGGCCGCGATGAACCTGGCTCAAAGGCAGCGGCGTTCGACGAACAAGCGAAGTCTCACCTCATCACTTGACCACTTGACCACTCGACCACTTCTGCCTGACCCACTCAGGGGATTTTCTGCGCGTCCGATCACGCGCGGGGCTGAGCCCTGTGGGTTTCGCCATTTATCGGGTGTCCTGATTTCCCTGTGTTGATGGGCTGATTTGGCATGGATTTCAGTCCGATGCTCCCCGTCGGACCCGCCCGGCACGGATGCCGGGGCCGGGTCCGAATCAAGCCCCATGGCCCTTGAAGGCCGCGGGCGGAAGCCTCGGAGACCCGCGATGGACCGTCTGCACCTTGATCCTTCCAGCCAGTCTCAGCAGCCCCGATCCGAGCGCGCGGAGAAGCGCGAGCGTTCGCCACGCCGCGGCCCGCTGAAGTTCCCCCAGGGTGGGGTCTACGGCGTGGCGATGGCGCCGGTGCTGGAACAGGTGGAGGACGCGCTGTCGATCGCCCGGGCCATCGAGCGCCGCCTCGACACGATGCAGACGCAACTGAACGAACTCGAAGCGGAACTGGACGATCCGTACGTGTTCCCGCTGGCACGACTGGGCCAGAGCCCGCACGACACGCGGCCCTTGGCGGCGTAAGAAAACACAGAGCACAAAGCACAGAGCACAGATTTGGAGTACCGCGCCGAAGCGCCATCCGAATCTGTGCTCTGTGCTTTGTGATCTGTGCTCTTCTACTCCTCCAAGCACTCCTCGCACGTCCCGTGCAGGTAGACGTCGCGCTGGGTGATCTTGAACTTCTCGCCTTCGTCCTTGCCGTTCAGCGACACCTTGATGGTGGCGTCTTCGAGGCAGCGGACGGTGCCGCACTCGTCGCAGACGAAGTGGGCGTGGCCCTCGTGGGGGTGGTGGCCGGCGTGGCCGCCTGAAGATGCGCCGCCGTGGCCCGCCATGAGGCCGTAGCGCCACACGCGGTCCCCCGGGTCGACCTTGTGGGCGATGCCGGATTCCACGAGCGCGTTGAGAGTGCGGTACACCGTGACGCGGTCGGCGTGGGCGTCGTTGAGCGCCTCGAGCACGTCCTGAGCCTGCAAGGGGGACTTTGAGGCGCTGAGCACCCGCAGGATGTCCAGCCGCGCCCGTGTCACACGCAGGCCCTTGTCCCGCAGTCTCGCGGTCCAGGCGGCGTCTGATCGGGCTGTGTCCGGTTCGGGCATTGGGGAAGGGTATGAGGGCCGGGGAAGTGGCGAGAACGCAGCCTGCGGCGCGATTGCCGGGCCGTTCGTCGTCACGAATCGCTTGCATCCGCCCCGCGCGCGGGTACCTTCAAGTAACCGAACGCGGCTGTTGCGGCTCGGCAAGGGAGAAAGTGCATCATGAAGAGCAAACTTGCACCGTGGCTGTGGATGGCGCTTGGTTCCGTCGGAACCCTGGCGGCGACGTCCCTTCTGACCCGAACCCCCGCGACAGCGGAAGGGAATCCAGCGCTCTCGACCGCTTCGGCCGCGGGGGGTGCGGGGGGCGTTGCAGGTGCGGGCACCCGCGGCTCGTCGTGCCCCTGCCCCGGTGATTTCAACGGCGACACCCTCATCAACACCGCCGACCTGGTGGCGTTCCTGAGTGTCTTCGGCACCGTCTGCTGCGACGACGGCAATCCCTGCACCATCGACACCAACGTCGGCGGCGTCTGCACCTACACGCCGGTCAACTGCAACGACAACAACCCCTGCACCACCGACCTCTGCAACCCGCTCACCGGGTGTACCTACACGACCAACAGCAACGCCTGCGACGACGGCAACCCCTGCACCTTCAACGACACCTGCATCAACGGCATCTGTGTCGGCACGCCGTATTCATGCGATGACGGCGTGTCGTGTACCACCGACATCTGCGACGGCGCGGGCGGCTGCATCCATATCAGCAACTGCCCCGACGACGGGAACGCCTGCACGGTCGAGAACTGCGACCCCAACACCCAGCAGTGCTTCCAAACCGCGCGGGACTGCAACGACAACAACCCCTGCACCAACGACGTGTGCAACCCCGCCACCGGCTGCGTCTATGCCAGCCTCCCCAACAGCACACGCTGCGACGACGGCAACCCCTGCACGATCAACGACATCTGCGTCAACGGCGTGTGCGTCGGCACTCCCATCGTCTGCCCGCCCGACAACAACCCCTGCACCAACGAC
>CAYZFW010000513.1:0-2498 GCA_964477615.1 uncultured Phycisphaeraceae bacterium
CCCACGCGGCGTCCTTGGCCGAGCGGGTGGCGAGGAAGATGGTGTCGTCGCCCGCGATGGAACCCGCGACGCGTTTGAGGCCGGCGCGGTCGAGGCCGGCGGCAAGAGCCTGGGCGTGGCCGGGTTCGGTCTTGACGACGACGAGGGTGCCGGCGATGTCGGCCGAGACGAGGAAGGTGGAGAGGGAGAGCTCGAGGGCGCGGTCAAGCACGGGGGCGTGCTGCTCGGCGAGGGTATCGGGGAGCATGTAGCCCTGGGGGGTCTTGACGACGCCGATCTCCTTCATATCGCGGGAGATGGTGGCCTGGGTGGCCTCGATGCCGCTGTCGGCGAGGACGCGGCGCAGGGCCTCCTGGCCGATGAGCGGCCCGGTTCGGAGGGCGCGGATGATGGCGCGGTGCCGACGGTTCTTGTCCATTTGGATGAGTATACGGCGGCTGCATGAAAATGTCTAGAGGTGGGGTGGGGCGAGACGGGGTTCGGGTGTCGGGGTTCGGGGTTTGGGTCTGGGGCCGAGGGAGGGTGTAGGGGATAGGGTGTAGGGTTGACGGATGCGTGACGTTTGGGCGAGGGACGCCCAACTCCGCGATCCGGGATTGCTGTTCTTCCGTTTTTCCGCTCTGCTGTTCTGCTGCTCTGCCGACTTGCTGCTTTCGCAGCCCCACCTTCGGAGATCCGCCATGCCGCTCTCGAACCCGATGGACATTCTTCTGGCGCACAATCACTGGGCCACGCGGAACCTGCTGGACGCGTGCGTGCCGTTGAGCCCCGAGCAGTTTCACCGCAAGTTCGAGATGGGGCTGGGGAATCTGCACGACACGTTCGGGCACATCATCGGGGCGATGCAGATCTGGACGGACGTGCTGCACCAGCGGGCGACGCGTCCCATCACCGACGGCAAGACGCGCGATGTGCCCGACTACCTCATGCTGCTGGACGCCGCGTGCGGCGAGCTGGATGAGATTCTCCGATCGCACCCGCTGGAGGGGGTGGTCGCGCGGGTGCGTGACGGCAAGACGATGAAGTACACGCGCGGGGCGATCCTCACGCACGTGACGACGCACGGGATGCACCACCGGGCGCAGGCGCTGAACATGCTGCGGCACCTGGGGGTGAAATCGCTGCCGCCCAGCAGCGTGGCGGAGTGGACGCGGGCGGTTGACCCGATTGTTTGAGACTTCGCGCAGGCAGACGATCGTTGCCGTGCCACTGATGGCGGTCCGCTCTGGGGCCGACATCAGTGCGGGAGGGCCGTGAGCGGTTGGCGCACCGCACTGCTGTCTCCGGGGACGGAGCCAGCAGTGGCACGATTCGGGTAAAATGCCCGCATGGCGATCCCCTATGTGCTGGATTTCGAGAAGCCCGTGGTTGAACTGGAGAAGCGGATCCAGGAGGCCGAGGCCGCGCTTGCGGCAGGGGCGGGGGCGGCCGTGGCTGTCGATGAGCCCGAGGGCGTGCAGCCGGATGTGCCCGTGAAACCCGGGTCGGGCGCGGCGGCGAAGAAGGCGAAGCCCGCGGCGAGCAAAGTCGGGGCGGACCCCGCGGCGGCGCTCGCCGAGCTCAAGGCGACGCACGCGCGGGAACTCACGAGGGTGTACTCCGACCTCACGGCGTGGCAGACCGTCCGCGTGGCGAGGCACCCGCGCCGCCCGCAGTTCCGGGATTATGTCTCGATGCTGTGCAAGGACTTCTGTGAACTCCACGGCGATCGGCGGTTTGCGGATGACCCGGCGATTGTCACGGGTTTCGCACGCATCGGCTCGCACAAGGTGATGCTGATCGGGCACCACAAGGGTCGGGACACGAACGAGAAACTGGCGTGCCACTTCGGGTGCGCGCACCCTGAGGGGTACCGCAAGGCGATCCTGAAGATGAAGATGGCCGAGAAGTTCGGCGTGCCGATCGTGACGCTGGTGGACACGCCGGGGGCGTACCCGGGGCTGGGTGCGGAGCAGCGCGGGCAGGCGGAGGCGATCGCGACGAACCTGCTGGAGATGAGCCGGCTGAAGACGCCGATTCTCTCGATCATCATTGGCGAGGGCGGCTCGGGCGGGGCGCTGGGGATCGCGGTGGCGGACCGCGTGGCGATGATGCGGCACTCGTGGTACTCGGTGATCTCGCCGGAGGGGTGCGCGGCGATCCTGTGGAAGGTCGCCAACGAACAGACGAACACCGAGGCGGCGCGGGCGCTGAACCTCACGGCGACGGACAACCTGCGGCTGGGGATCGTTGATGATGTGATCGATGAACCGGTGGGCGGGGCGCACCGCGAGCCGCGGAAGGCCGCGGAGGCGCTGGAGGCTTGGGTGTCGAACAACCTGACGGAACTGAAGAAGATCAAGCCGGCGGCGCTGGTGGCCAAGCGGTACGAGCGGTTCCGGAAGCTGGGGAAGTACGCGGAACTGCGGGACTGATCGCCCGTTCGTACCGTTGCCCCGGCGGCGACATCCGAGTCTGTGGTTTGTGATTTGTGCTCTGTGCTTCGGCACACGGCGGGC
>CAYZFW010000514.1:0-2489 GCA_964477615.1 uncultured Phycisphaeraceae bacterium
CGACCGCATCCGCGAGAACCGCGGCAAGCTCGCCTACGCCTCCAAGGACTGCATCAACCTCTCCATCAACCAGACGATGAGCCGCACGCTCATCACCGGCAGCACGACCATCCTCTCGCTGATCATCATCGTGTGGCTGGGCGGCGAGACGGTCGCGTCGTTCGCGTACACCCTGCTGGTGGGCATCATCGTCGGCACCTACTCGTCGTTCGCCATCGCGGCCCCGCTGGTGTGGGTGAAGAACCCACCCGCGGCCCCGTTCGTCCCCGCCGGCCGTGCGACCGGGGGCGACACGACGCTCGCGACCACCTGAGTGCAGACGGCAGCGACCGGCGGATTCGACAAGTCACGTTCACCAACGAACCCCGAGCATTCGCGAGGGGTTTTTGTTCTCGCCGCGGGCAACGGCTTGCGGCTCCGGGTCCGGCGGTCGCGTGCGATGTCCCGATGACCGGGCCGAGGCGACGCCCGATATCGCTTGCCCCCTCAAGAGGGCGTACCCAAATTCTGTCATGCCCGTTGAATCGCAGCCTTTCCGCCCGCTGCCTGCGGGATCGCATGTACGCTTCACTCACGTTGAACGCCTCCCCGCCCATAGAGAGCCGGACGTGTCAATGTCCGGTGGGCGTGGGACGCCGTGGAGGACCGTCGTGATGGGCTGGAAACCACTCTTCGCCGCCATGTCGTGGGCCATCGTGACCTCGGTCGCCGGGGCTCAGGTGAACCTCGTGCTTTCGCCGACGGACGACGCGACGCTGTACCAGGACGTCACGGGCGGCATCGCCAACACGCGGGGCAACTTTGTCCACGCCGGGCGGAACAACGGCGGTCAGGCCCGGCGCGCCATCCTCAAGTTCGATACCTCGTCCATCCCTCCGGGTTCGACGATCACCGCGGCGTCGCTTCGGATGGTCATGACGCTGGCCCGGACCGGTGCCTCCGCCGAGCAGATCAGTGCCCACCGCGTCACCTCGCTGTGGGAGGAGGGCCCGCCCTACACGAACCCCGGCGACTTCCCGCCCGCGGGCGAGGGCTCGGGCGCCCAGCCGCGCACCGGCGATTGCACGTGGATCCACCGCTACTTCCCGAACGTCTTCTGGACCACGCCCGGCGGGGACTTCCTCGCCGGCGCTTCGGCGACCACGACGGTCAACGTCGCCGCAGGCACCGCGTACACGTGGTCGGGCGCGGGCATGATCGCCGACGTGCAGGCATGGGTGAACGGCACCGCGACCAACGACGGCTGGGTGCTCCGCGGCGCGGAGACCGTCGTCGGCAACGCCCGCCAGTTCGCCAGCCGCTCGAACCCCACAACGGCGAACCGCCCGACCCTTACGATCACGTTCACGCCGCCGGCGGGGGCGGGCGCGTGCTGCTTCGCCTCGGGCCAGTGCCTCGTCACGCTCCCCTCAACGTGCTCCTCGCTGGGCGGGAACTTCAACGGCGTCGGCGTGCTGTGCTCGCCCACCAACCCCTGCCCGCAGCCCACCGGCGTCTGCTGTCTTCCCAGCGGCGCGTGCGTCGTCACCACTCCCCCGTCATGCGCCTCACAAAGTGGCGACTACCGCGGCGACAACCTCACCTGTGCGCAGGTGTCGTGCCCGATCCCGCTTGAGCCGTTCGTCGATGTGCTGCCGATCCCGCCGGTGGCCACGCCGACGTCGGGCGTCTCGGGCGGCGCGGCCCACTACGACATCACGATGCGTGAGTTCACCGCGAAGGTGCACCGCGACCTCCCGCCCACGCGTCAGTGGGGCTATAACGGCATTTCGCCGGGGCCGACGATCATCGCGCGGCGCGGGCAGCCCGTCACCGTCAACTGGATCAACGACCTGCGTGACTCGAACAACGCGCTCCGCACCACGCACCTGCTGCCGGTCGACACCTGTTTGCACGGGCCGGACATCACCGGCAATGTGCCCGTCACCGTCGTCCACCTGCACGGCGCGAAGGTGGCCCCGGCCAGCGACGGCGACCCCGAGGCGGCTTTCCCGCCGGGCTCGCAGGCCCCGCTCTACACCTACCCCAACGACCAGCCGGCAACGACGCTGTGGTACCACGACCACGCGCTGGGTCTGACGCGCCTGAACGTCCACATGGGCCTCGCCGCGTTCTATCTCATCCGCGACAGCGTGGAGGACGCCCTGAGCATCCCGCGCGGCGAGTACGAGATCCCCCTGCTCGTCATGGACCGCTCGTTCAACGGCGACGGCTCCATCCGCTACAACCCCGCCTTCTCCGATACGTTCTTCGGCGACACCATCCTCGTCAACGGCAAGGCCTGGCCCTTCCTCAACGTCAAGCGCACGAAGTACCGCTTCCGCATCGTCAACGCCTCGGGCACGCGCACCTTCACCTTCTCGCTGTCCAACGGCGGTCAGATGGTGCAGATCGGCAGCGACGGCGGGCTGCTCGCCTCGCCCGTGGCCCTCTCGAGCCTGACGCTCCAGCCCTCCGAGCGTGCCGACATTGTCATCGATTTCGCGCCC